>NZ_JBYCKY010000189.1:0-5850 GCF_057473605.1 Mycobacterium sp. TH-M82
ACTTCGAGGAGAAGGCGATCTCGCTGATCGGCCGCCCGCTCTACGAGGCGTTCGTCAAGGGCTACACCGCCAAACAGTGGCAGACCGACCCGAAAGAACTGCCGGCGGGCAACATCACCCGGCTGCCGGTGCGCTACACCTTCGACAACCGTTACTTCAACGACACCTACGAGGGGCTGCCGGTCGACGGCTACACCGCATGGTTGACCACGATGGCCACCGACGAGCGCATCGAGGTCCGGGTGAACACCGACTGGTTCGACGTCTGTGACGAACTGCGGGCAGAAAACCCGCGTGCTCCCGTTGTCTATACCGGACCGCTGGACCGCTACTTCGACTATGTAGACGGTCGGTTAGGCTGGCGGACACTGGATTTCGAAGTCGACGTGTTGGAAACCGGAGATTTCCAAGGCACCTCGGTGATGAACTACAACGATCTCGAGGTGCCCTACACCCGCATTCACGAGTTCCGGCACTTCCACCCGGAACGTGACTACCCCACCGACAAGACGGTGATCATGCGGGAGTACTCGCGATTCGCCGAGGCCGAGGATGAGCCCTACTACCCGATCAACACCGAAGCCGACCGGCAGAAGCTGGCAGCCTACCGGGCCAGGGCCAGGTCCGAAACCGCCTCGGCGGGAGTGCTGTTCGGCGGGCGGCTGGGCACCTATCAATATCTGGACATGCACATGGCCATCGCCAGCGCGCTGAACATGTACGACAACGTTCTCCTGCCGCACTTCTCCGACGGTGCGCCGTTGGACGCGAACACGCCATCGGCGACGATGCAGTCCGAGCACACCAGGAGAAGGGATCTCCACCCGCTTGCCGAGGACGAGGCGATGAAGAGGAGCAGGCGCAGATGAGCGATGACACCTCTCGCGCGGTGAGCCGGTTGGCACGCGTCATCCTGCCGCGCCAGGGCGAACCGCTGGACGTGCGCAAGCTCTACATCGAGGAGTCGACGACCAACACCCGCCGTGCCCACGCGCCCACCCGCACCAGCCTGGAGATCGGCGCGGAGTCGGAAGTGTCGTTCGCGACCTACTTCAACGCCTTCCCGGCCTCCTACTGGCGACGCTGGTCGACCGTGGAGTCGGTGGTGCTGCGGGTGGAAATGAGCGGGGCGGCACGAGTTGATATCTACCGCTCCAAGGCGACCGGCGCCCGAATCACGGTGGACGGCGCGGCGGTCAGTGGCGAGCCGGCCCGTGTCGAGTTCGAGATCGGGTTGGCACCGTTCGAGGACGGCGGCTGGATCTGGTTCGACATCACCACCGACAGCGCGGTCACGCTGCACAGCGCAGGCTGGTACGCGCCACGACCGGCACCCGGCCCGGCCAACGTCGCGGTCGGCATCCCGACGTTCAACCGCCCGGACGACTGCGTGAACGCACTGGCCGACCTGACGTCGGACCCATTGGTGGACGAGGTGATCGGCGCGGTGATCGTGCCCGACCAGGGCAGCCGGAAGGTGTGCGACCATCCCGGCTTTCCGGCGGCGGCCGCACGGCTGGGCGACCGGCTGTCGATCCACGACCAGCCGAACCTGGGCGGCTCCGGCGGTTACAGCCGGGTGATGTATGAGGCGCTGAAAAACACCGACTGCGAACAGATCCTGTTCATGGACGACGACATCCGCATCGAACCCGACTCGATCCTGCGGGCGCTGGCGATGAACCGGTTCGCGCACGCGCCCACCCTGGTCGGCGGGCAGATGCTCAACCTGCAGGAGCCGTCGCATCTGCACATCATGGGTGAGGTGGTCGACACGGAAGTCTTCATGTGGACCAACGCCCCGCACACCGAATACGACCACAACTTCGCCACGGATCCGCTGGCCGAGACCCCGGAGTTGCACCGCCGCATCGACGTCGACTTCAACGGCTGGTGGATGTGCTTGATCCCGCGCAGTGTCGCCGAGGAGATCGGCCAGCCGGTGCCCGCGTTCATCAAGTGGGACGACGCCGAGTACGGGCTGCGCGCGGCCGAGCACGGCTATGGCACGGTCACCCTGCCCGGCGCGGCAATCTGGCACATGGCCTGGAGCGACAAGGACGACGCGATCGACTGGCAGGCCTATTTCCATCTGCGCAACCGGCTGGTGGTGGCCGCCCTGCACTGGGACGGCAACATCGCCGGACTACTGCGCAGCCACCTGAAGGCGACGCTGAAACACCTTGCCTGCCTGGAGTATTCGACGGTCGCCATCCAGAACAAAGCCATCGACGACTTCCTGGCCGGACCGGAGCACATCTTCTCGATCCTGGAATCGGCGATGCCGGACGTGCGCGCAATGCGCACGGCCTATCCCGACGCGGTGGTGTTACCGGCGGCGGCCGAACTACCGCGCCCGTCGCAGCGCCGGAAACCGATGAAGCCGCCGGCGCACCCGCTGGCCATCGGCTACCGGCTGGCCCGCGGCATGCTGCACAACCTCACCCGCGCCGACCCGGCGCACCACCGGCGCCCGCAGCTCAACGTGCCCACCCAGGACGCCCGGTGGTTTGTGCTGTCCACCCTCGACGGCGCCACCGTCACCACCGCCGACGGGTGCGGCGTGGTCTACCGCCAGCGCGACCGGGCCACGATGTTCACGCTGCTGGCGCAGTCGCTGCGGCGTCAGCTTCGGCTGGCCCGCCGGTTCGACGCGCTGCGCCGGAGCTACCGAGCCGCGCTGCCGACGCTGTCCAGCAAGCAGAAGTGGGAAACGGTGCTCCAGCCGTCGTCGCGTCGTGGCTGAGGCGGTGCAGCCCCGCAGTGGCGGCGGTGAGGTGGCGGCGCTGGTAGCCGTTCAGTCGGTGCTGGCCGGTCAGCCGGGGGTGCTGGCCGTGGCGCGCGGGTTGTCACATTTCGGCGAGCACAGCCTCGGCTGGCTGGTGATCTCCACGCTCGGCGCGCTGGCCCAACCGCGCAGACGGCGGGCCTGGCTGCGCGCCGGCGCCGGGGTGCTGGCCGCGCACGCCGCGGCGGTGGGGGTCAAGCAGGTGGTACGCCGCGAACGCCCGCACCATCGCGCGGTCGCGGTCAACGTGGCGACCCCGAGCGAGCTGAGCTTTCCGTCGGCGCATGCCGCCTCCACCACGGCGGCCTCGATCCTGCTAGGGCGCGTGATCGGGTTGCCCGGTCTGGCGTTGCCCGCCCTGCTGGTGCCGCCGATGGCGTTGTCGCGGCTGGTGCTGGGGGTGCACTATCCCAGTGACGTGGTCACCGGAATCGCGGTAGGCGCCGCCGTGGCGGCGGCCGCGATCCGGTTGGATGGCCGCAGGGAGTGAGATGAGTAGAGAAGTGGCGTCAACACCCGCACCGCCGGCGAACCTGATCGCCGGGGTGGTCAAGGCGCTGCGGCCGCGCCAGTGGGTGAAGAACCTGCTGGTGCTGCTCGCGCCGCTGGCGGCGGCGGGGCGAGGTGTGCAGTACGACTACGGCGACGTGCTGGGCAAGGAGGCCGTTGCCTTCGTGGTGTTCTGCCTGGCGGCCTCGTCGGGGTATCTGGTCAACGACGTCCGCGACGTCGGGGCCGACCGCGAACATCCCGTCAAGCGGTTCCGGCCGATCGCCGCCGGTGTGGTGCCGCAGTGGCTGGCCTACACCCTGGCGGTGCTGCTCGGCGCGGCCGCACTGGGTGTCTCCTGGTGGCTGGCCCCGAACCTGGCGCTGGTGGTGGCCGTCTACCTCGGCATGCAGCTGGCCTACTGCTTCGGCCTCAAGCATCAGGCGGTGCTGGATATCTGCATCGTCTCGTCGGGATTTCTGCTGCGCGCCATCGCCGGCGGTGCGGCCGCCGGCATCTACCTGTCCCAATGGTTCTTGCTGATAGCGGCATTCGGGTCGCTGTTCATGGTGGCCGGCAAACGGTACGCCGAGTTGCAGCTGGCCGAGCACACCGGGGCCAAGATCCGCAAGTCGCTGGAGAGCTACACCAGCACCTATCTGCGGTTCGTCTGGACGATGTCGGCCACCGCGGTGGTGGTGTGCTACGGGCTGTTGGCGTTCGAGCGCGACCACTACTCGGGTTCCTGGTATGCGGTGTCGATGGTGCCATTCACCATCGCGATCCTGCGCTACGCGGTCGACGTCGACAGCGGGCTGGCCGGGGAACCGGAAGACATCGCGTTGCGCGACCGGGTGTTACAGCTGCTGTTTTTAGCCTGGATCGGAACCATCGGTGCTGCCATTGCGTTCGGCTAGGGCCCTCCCGGCACCGGTACCGCCCGGCGGCCGGCCGGTGCCGGTGGCCCTGGGCACCTCGCGCCGGCCCGCGTTCCCCTACGACGCCATGGTGCGGATCAGCCTGTGGTGCAGCGTCGTCACGGTCGCGGTGCTGTTCGGCTGGGGTGCCTGGCAGCGCCGCTGGATCTGTGACGACGGGCTGATCGTGCTGCGCACCGTGCGGAACCTGCTGGCCGGCAACGGGCCGGTGTTCAACGCGGGCGAACGGGTGGAAGCCAACACCTCCACGGTCTGGACCTACCTGCTGTATGTGGGCTCCTGGCTGGGCGGACCGGTGCGGATGGAGTATGTGGCGCTCGCGTTCGCGCTGCTGCTCAGCGTCGCCGGTATGGCGTTGGTGATGCTCGGGACGGGGCGACTGTACGCGCCCAGCCTGCAGGGCCGCCGGGCGCTGCTGTTGCCGGCGGGTGCCTTGGCCTACATCGCGGTGCCGCCGGCGCGTGATTTCGCGACCTCCGGTCTGGAGAACGGGTTGGTGCTGGCCTACCTGGGCCTGCTCTGGTGGATGTTGGTCGCCTGGTCGCAGGCGCTGCGGACGTCCCAGGCCCGGGCCAGAGGGCAGGTGTTCATCGCCTCGATGGCGTTCGTCGCCGGGTGCAGCGTGCTGGTGCGCCCGGAACTGGCGCTGATCGGCGGTGGCGCGCTGATCATGATGCTGATCGCGGCGCGGGGCCGGCGGCGGCGGGTGCTGATCGTGCTGGCCGGCGGCCTGCTGCCGGTGGCCTATCAGATCTTCCGGATGGGCTACTACGCGCTGCTGGTGCCTGCAACCGCGGTGGCCAAGGACGCCGCCGGCGACAAGTGGGCGCAGGGGATGATCTACCTGGCGAACTTCAACGCCCCATACGCACTGTGGGTGCCGACGGCGCTGCTGGCGGTGCTCGGGGTGTTGCTGGCGACCACCCGCAGCCGGCCCTGGTGGATCCGGCGCACGGTGCCCCCCGGCTACGGCCGGGCCGCACAGCTGGTGCAGAGCCCGCCGGCGGTGGTGTGTTTCATCGTGTTCAGCGGGTTGCTGCAGGGCGTCTACTGGATCCGGCAGGGCGGCGACTTCATGCACGGCCGGGTTTTGCTGGCGCCGCTGTTGTGTGTGCTGGCCCCGGTGGCGGTCATCCCGGTGGTGCTGCCCGATGGCGTGAAATACCGCCGGGGGACCGGTCGCCTGCTGGTCGTCACGGTCAGCGCGCTGTGGCTGGCGGTGGCCGGATGGTCGCTGTGGGTGACCAGGTCGCCGGGGATGGGCCACCGCTACGGTGAAGCCACCCGGGTCAGCTACTCCGGCATCGTCGACGAGCGCCGGTTCTACGCCGAAGCCGTCGGGCAGGCGCATCCGCTGACGGCCGCGGACTACCTGGACTATCCGCGGATGCGCGCCGTGCTCACCACGATCGCCAACACCCCCGCCGGGGCGCTGCTGCTGCCGTCGGGCGACTACGACCAGTGGGACGTAGTTCCAGTCATTGTGCCGGTCACCGTTCCTGCCGGAATGCCACCCGACCCGGACCCGAACGGAGCCGGGCCGCACACGGTGTTCTTCACCAACCTCGGCATGCTTGGCATGAACAGCGGACTCGACGTCCGGGTGCTGGACCAGATCGGTTTGGCGAACCCGCT
>NZ_JBYCKY010000190.1:0-2365 GCF_057473605.1 Mycobacterium sp. TH-M82
CGTATCGCTTTGCAGTGGCGCGGATTTGGTCATCGCTCCAAAAGTCGGATCGCACCTTGGTCACCTGTCCGTCTTCGGCGATGACGTAGCCGGTACCGGGTTGGTTGGGGCTGATTCGGTGCGCGGGCGCTTTGTCGACCATGCCGTCGCCGAGCACCATCGCGACTTCGTCGCGTGAACGCAGCCGCAGTGCGATGGTCTGGGTGAACAATTCCCGCATGGGGATGATTTCCTTACGGGGATCTTGTACGAATGCGGCCACCACAATCCCGAGGCCGCGGCCTTTGGACAAGATCCGCGACAACGATGCTTTGGCCGCTTTGCACATGGCCGGATCGGACAAGTAATTGGTCAGACCGGCGAATTCGTCGATCAGGAGCACCACCAACGGCGTATCACGAGTCGCGCTGTGTTGGCGTGAGTGTCCGGCCATACGTTGCCCGCGCTGGTCCATCAACTTCTCCAGCGCGGCAAGGGTTTCCACAGCATCGGTTTCCGTGGTGGCGATCTTCGTGAACAGATCAGAGCCGACCGATAATTCGATACCGTATTTCAGGTCGATTCCCACCAGGCGAACCACACCGGCGGCGACAGCAGGACCGAGGCCACAGGCGATGCCCCAGAAGATGGAGCCTTTGCCTGAACCTGAGCAGCCCACAGTGAGGGTGTGCAGTCCGCTCAATTGCAGACTCCAGGTTGAGCCATTCTCGCATCGCCCCAGTGCGACTCGTGTTGTTGTCACTGCTGTGGGTCGTGCCGCGTGACCTACCGTCGACAGCTGTTCTCGCATGACTAGCTCGATCCGAAGCGTCCCGGGAGAGACGACGACCGACCGCGCGGAGTGTGCGCCCGCAGCGTCGCGGATCGCTGGGACGGCGCGCTCGATGTCGTCGACTGTCTGGCCCATCCTGGCGCGGACCGTCAGACGAAGGCTGGTGTGGGACACGTCTGTTGCCAACAGTTTCGGATGAAGCCAGCGGGTGGAGGTGACCTGCTGGCCTTCTTTGTTACGGCGAGTGACCTGCTCGGGGGCGGATAGCCCGCAGCGCTTGCAGAGCCTGTACCAGGAGACGTAAGCCCAGAGCCGCCAGCGTAGAAGTCGGACCGGTGTTGCGAATCGTTCCTCGTACGCCTCGGGTGAGTGCAGTCGCCAGAAGACGAGGGCGGCGGCGCAGACTGCTACGACGATCGCCACGCACAGGCCGAGACTGGTGAGGAAACTCAACACGTGATCGAGCCGGAACGGCGTGTCGGGATCGAGCGGTGCGTACGGATCGGGATTCATGCCGATTCCCGGGTGGTCGTTGCGCTAGCGGATGGCTTGCCCGGTGCCCTCATGTCGGAGGCTCGAAACGACCAGGCGATCCGGGAGAAGTCGCCCGACCGCTCAACGTACGGCAGCGCCATGAGCCCGTCGAAAACCACTGGGGTAAAGGGTGTCCCGCTGGAATTGGCGGGCGCAGAGGGCTGCGTCGGTGATGCGAACTTGACCGTCACCGTTCGGCTGCGCTTCGGTGCGGCCGGGTCACCGTCGAGCACTTCGACCTGCCACATCGGCAAGCCGGTATCACGATCTCTCGCCTGCACGCGGTTCTCGCCGGAGGACTTGTCGAAGTCGATCATGGGCGTCACCTCGGATACGAGGAATGCGCCGAGGGAGAACACCTGGTCGTGGCCGATCTGGAGCCATTTGGGGATGGACATTGCTGAACCTTTCGAGTGGATTTGACTAGATGACTACTTAACCTAGTCGTCTAGAGGAGTAAGTCAAGCGTTCTGGCGCACTTGGTGGTTTCGCGGTGTTTCACCGCGCTGAGAAGTCGTATTCCAGCAGGTAGGCCGATGCCACCTTGACCGTGTCGCACACCTCAACGGCCACGTCATTGGTGTCATAGGCAGTCCGAACGACGGTGAGAACAGGCGCCCCTGGCGGAAGCTGCAAGGCGCGGCGTTCTTCGGGGGTCGGCATTCGGGCGCCGACCTCTTCGGTGAATCTCGCGAGGGTGTGGCCAGATTCTTCGAGACGCGCATATATGCCGCCCGGACCGGTGTCGGTCTGTTCGATCTTCGTTCCCTTGGCGAATGCGGCAGGAATGTAGGAGGTCGCGGTTTCGACTGGTTTGCCATCGGCGAGGTAGCGCCGTGAACGAACCACGACTTCATCATCTGATGTCAGTCGAAGGCGTTCGGCAACAACAGAATCCGGCCTCTCGCGGGTCACGGTAATGTTGTCGACCTGAGGGGTGTAACCGGACTTCTCCGCTTCGACGGTGAATGCGGCTTTGCCGCTGGCGCGATGTTGCCGCGCGAAGCGATCGGAGGCGAGCCTCCTAATTGGGGGAGCGGGTCGCACAAACACACCGCG
>NZ_JBYCKY010000191.1:0-1938 GCF_057473605.1 Mycobacterium sp. TH-M82
GCCGGAAGCCGGTCAGGCCCAGCGACCGGAAGCCGGCGTCGGCGACCGCGATCACCTCCGCGTCCAGCGCGGGATCGTCGACACCGATCGCCTCCACCCCGACCTGCTGCAGCTGTCGGTAGCGGCCGGCCTGGGGGCGCTCGTAGCGGAAGAACGGCCCGGCGTAGCACAGCTTGACCGGCAGCCCGCCGCGGTCCAGCCCGTGCTCGATCACCGCACGCACCACCGGCGCGGTGCCTTCCGGGCGAAGTGTCACCGACCGGTCCCCGCGGTCGGCGAAGGTGTACATCTCCTTGGCGACCACATCGCTGGACTCGCCCACCCCACGCGCGAACAGTGCGGTGTCCTCGAAGACGGGCAGTTCGACGTCACTGTAGCCGGCGCGGCGGGCGGCGGCGAGCAACCCGTCGCGCACCGCGACGAAGGCCGCCGAGGACGGCGGCAGGTAGTCCGGCACCCCCTTGGGCGCGGCGAAGGGGGTCACGCGCTCAGCCCCTGCAGGAACGGGTTGTGGCGACGCTCGGCGCCGATGGTGGTCTTCGGGCCATGCCCGGGCAGCACCACGGTGTCGTCGTCAAGCGCCAGCAGCTTGTCGACGATGGAGCCCAGCAGATCGCGTCCGCTGCCGCCGGGCAGGTCGGTGCGGCCCACCGAGCCGGCAAACAGGGTGTCCCCGCTGAACAACAGATCCCGCGGGCCGTCTGAGCCGTCCCGGACGCGGAAGGTCACCGAGCCGCGGGTGTGCCCGGGTGTGTGGTCGGCCACCACGCTGATGCCGCCGAGTTCGACCCGGGCGCCGTCGCGGTCCAACTCGACCACCTGCCTGGGCTCGGTGAAGAAAGCGCTCGCCAGCAACTGGCCCAGCCGCGGCCCGAAGCCCCGGATCGGGTCGGTGAGCATGAACCGGTCCGCGGGATGAATGTAGGCCGGGCAGCCGTAGGTGTCGGACACCTTCTGCGCCGACCAGATGTGGTCGATGTGGCCGTGGGTGAGCAGCACCGCGGCCGGGGTCAGCCGGTGCTGGTCGAGGATGCGGCGCAGCGGCGCGAACGCGCGCTGGCCGGGGTCGACGACGACGGCGTCGGCGCCGGGCCGGCGGGCGACCACGTAGCAGTTACACGCCAGCATCCCGGCGGGAAATCCGGTGACCAACACGTCCGCCAGTTTCCCATCCCGAACCCGTGCGGCGGTGATGCGGCCCGGGCTGGCACACTTTGTCCGTGCCGACCAACGAACAACGACGCGAAACCGCCAAGCGCAAACTGGAGCAACAGCTGCAACGCCGCGCCAAGCGAGCCCGGCGCAACCGGATTCTCGCCATCGCCGGTGCGATCGCCGCGGTAGTGCTCGTACTGGGCGCCGTGACGACGACGGTGATCCGGATGAAGCACGGCTCAGCCGAGAAGACGACGACGCAGGCCGATGCGCCCGGCTCCCCGGATACCGGTGCCATGCAACTGCCGAAGTTCACCCCGTCGCCCACGGTAGGTGCCAAATGCGAGTACCCGCAATCGGCGCAACCGGCGGCCAAACAGGTGGAGCCGCCGCACCCGGGCAAGGTGCCGACCGATCCGGCGCAGGTCAGCGTTAGCATGATGACCGATCAGGGGCCGATCGGCCTGATGCTCGACAACGCCGAGTCGCCGTGCACGGTCAACAGCTTCGTCAGCCTGGCGAGCAAGGGCTTCTTCGACAACACCGGATGCCACCGGCTGACCACCGCGCCGGAGCTGCATGTGCTGCAGTGCGGCGACCCGACCGGCGACGGCACCGGCGGGCCGGGATATGAGTTCGCCAACGAATACCCCACCGCCCAGTACCAGCCCGGCGACCCCGCACTGGCCGAACCCGTGGTCTACCCGCGCGGCACGCTGGCGATGGCCAACTCCGGGCCGAACACCAACGGCAGCCAGTTCTTCCTGGTGTACCAAGATTCCA
>NZ_JBYCKY010000192.1:0-4543 GCF_057473605.1 Mycobacterium sp. TH-M82
ACAAGGCATCCAGGTCTACGAGGTGAACGGGGTCAGCGTCGAGAACATGACCGCCTGCAACTTCCTCTCCGCACCCCAAGGCGGCCCGGGCGGCAATGCGATCTGGTGGAACGGCGGCCATGAAACCGGCACCTTCCAAATAGGAAGTTGGCGCGGCGCGTACCTCTCGGCGACCTCGACGTACTACGAAGGCACCACCAAGCCGACGGCCACCTACGGGCTCTTCACCAACGACACCTACGGGCCGGGGCTGTTCACGCAGGTGTACGCGAACAACCAGAGCGACTCCGCGATCTACATCGGCGCTTGCCCTAACTGCAACTCGATCCTCGACCACGGCCACGGCCAGAATTCGGCCGAGGGATACGCGGGAACCAACTCCGGCGGGCACCTGATCATCCAGTACTCCGAATTCGACAACAACAGATCGGGGTTCTCCACCAACAGCGAGAACGACGCCGACCCACCGTCGCCCCAGGACGGCACGTGCCCCAATAACCAGACCGGTCCGACCGGGACCCATTCGTGCTGGGTGTTCTGGCACAACTCGGTGCACGACAACAACAACCCCAACGTGCCCGCCGTCGGCGAAGCCGCCCAAATCCCGATAGGGACCGGCGTCGTGATCTCCGGAGGCCGGTTCGACACCGTCACCGACAACGACATCTACGACAACGGCGGGTGGGGCGTGCTGCTGGTCCCCGATATCTCAACCAAAAAGTGGGTGTCGTACTCCTCCAACTGCCACGCCGGCGTCGGTATTAGGAACATAATCTGCTACTACGACGACTGGGGCAACGAGATCGCGAACAACACGATGAGCCACAACGGCTTTTTTGGCAACCCGAGCAACGGCGACCTCGCGGAGCTCTCAAATCTGCACCTTCCTGGCAACTGCTTCCACGGCAACGTCGACAGCTCGGGCGCGGCCGTCAACGCCAAGCACATTCAGGTCGGCAGCCGCCTAGACGTCACCACCGCCCCGCCCCTGCTCCAGTTCTTCCCGCACAACATCTGCGGAATCCCGGACTTCGGCGCACCGCTGCCCAGCATCCTCGGTCTGGGCCTGCTCTGCGCCTCGGAGTTCTTGGGCCCGTGCCCGACCACCCCAATCACGAACTACCCGAAGACGACGGTGGTCCAGATGATGCCGCTGCCTTCGCAGCCGAGCATGCCCGATCCGTGCCTGGGCGTGCCGCGCAACCCGTGGTGCCCCACCAACCCGGTCAGCCAACCGTCATATCCCGTGCCAGGATCCCCGGTCTCCTAGAACACTGAAGTAAATTAGCGACTGCTCGGCATTTGCCAGCGTCGGCAACACCCGCGCCGACGGCTACGTGTTACCGCCGGCTCCGCCGGTCCCGCCGTCACCGCCGTCACCGCCGGTCGCGTCGGTGGGCGTCACACCGGGCTTGCCGGCCGCGCCAGGCTCGCCGGCCACGCCGTCGCCGGTGCCGCCGGTCCCGCCGTCACCGCCGGTTCCGCCGGTGCCACCGATGCCGCTGGTCTCGGTGGCGTTGCCGCCGGTCCCGCCGGTCCCACCGTGACCGCCCTGACCGCCGACCAAGCCACCGGTGCCACCTGCGCCGCCGGCCCCGCCGATCCCGCCCGCAAGGCCGTGCGCGGGGCCGGTGCCGCCGGTTCCGCCGGTGCCGCCGTCACCGCCGGCCCCACCGGTTCCGCTGGTGGCGGTCGCTTGACCGCCGGCCCCGCCGGTTCCACCGGCACCGCCGATGACGCCGCTGACGCCTGCCGCGCCGTCACCGCCGGTGCCGCCGGTGCCGCCCGTGCCGTCGGTCCCGGTCGCTGCGCCGCCGGCGCCGCCGGTTCCGCCGGCGCCAGCGACGTTGACGTCACCGATCCCGCCGTCACCGCCATTGCCCCCGTGGCCGCCAGAGCCGTGCGCGCCGGTCGCTTCACCGCCGGCACCGCCGGTGCCGCCGGCGCCGCCGACGACGCTGCCGGTGCCGCCGGTGCCGCCATCCCCGCCGACACCGCCGTCGCTCGACGGGTAGGGGTTGGCGCCGCCGGCCCCGCCGGCGCCGCCGGCCCCGCCGGTGGCACCCGACCCGCCATCACCGCCGTTACCGCCGCCGCCCGACGGCTCGGCGGAGTTGGTGGCGGCGCCGCCGGTGCCACCGGCCCCGCCAGCACCGCCATTGCCGCTGTAGCCGGCGAAGCCGTCCCCGCCGAGGTGGCCGACGGGTGTACCGAGACCGTAAGCCCCACCGTCACCGCCGGCACCGCCGGTACCGGCGTTTCCGCCAAGCCCGCCATCCGCGCCGTTGCCGGCGGTGATGCCGGTGCCGCCGGCCCCACCGATGCCGCCAAGCCCGCCGTCCGCACCATCCCCGCCGTGACCGCCGTGACCGCCGCCTCCGCCGACCCCGGTGTTGCCGAACACGCCGCCGGCCCCACCGTTGCCGCCGGCTCCGCCGTTACCGCCAGCCCCGGCGGCCCCGCCGTCGCCACCGGCCCCGCCGGCCCCGCCGTTGCCACCGCCGGCGGTGGTGCCGCCGTCAGCGCCGGCGCCGCCGACACCCCCGGTGCCCCCGACGCCCCCGTCGCCGCCGGTACCCGCGGTGCCACCGGCCCCGCCGGTGCCGCCGTCGCCGATGATCAACCCGGCGGCCCCGCCGTGACCGCCGCCCCCGCCGTGACCGCCGGTGCCGCCGGCGCCGCCGGTGCCGCCGGCGCCGCCGGGCCCACCCGCACCGTCGTGAACACCGGTGACACCTGGTGTACCGGTCGTACCGGCGGCACCGGCCGCCCCGGTCACCCCGGTCGCGCCGGCCCCGCCGGCCCCGCCGGTGCCGCCGTTGCCATACAACTCCGCGGCGCCGCCGTTACCGCCGACCCCGCCGGTGCCGCCGGCGATCATGGCGGCTCCGCCGGCGCCACCGTCACCGCCGTCGCCCAGCAACAGCCCGCCAGTGCCGCCCACTCCGCCAGGAGCACCGGCAGCACCGGCTCCGCCGGTACCGCCATCACCGATCAGCCCGGCCGAGCCGCCGATCCCGCCGACCCCGCCGTTGACCCCGGCCACCCCGGTGACCCCGGTGCCCCCGTTGCCGGCCAAGAAGCCGCCGTCGCTGAGGTTGCCGAAGAACCCCGAATCACCCAACAGAGACGTGTTGGTCCCGGTGAAGTCGTCGACGCCGTTTCCGATCAAATCCCGCCCGAACAAAAACACCGTGGGCGCGTTGATGATCGGATCCAAGGTTTGGCCGATCGGGCCGGTGATGTAGTGCTGGACCAACCCGTTGACCGCGGTGTTGAGGTCGTTGACGAAATAGACCAGCGCCGAATCCACCGGGTAAGTTGTCGATGCGGGAAGAGCCGCGCCCGCATCGACGGCCGCCCCGCCCACATCGGGCACGCCGACGTCGGCCGCAGCGGCCGCGTTCATCAGCGGGTCAATGACCGGGTCGAGCATCATATCCAGCACGTCGGCACGCGCCGCCGGAGTCCCCAGCCCCGGAGTCAGCACCGCCGCGGCCATCGCACCCGCGGCCGCCCCTAACCCGGCCACTCGCCCAGCACCTCGCGTACCTCGACAGCACCGCCGCCGAGGTGACCCTTTTGCCATCATGTGCCCACCTTTCATGACAGAAACCACTAACCTGCTGCAGCCACCATAAGCTGGTATGTGCCCGCGCAGGTGTCGATAAGCAGGGATTAGACGGTTAAACCTCGAGGATGGCGACGGCGGCGGCGGTGTCTTCCTCGTGGGTCAGCGACACATGGATCCTGACGTCGGCCAGGTGCTGCGCGATCTCCCCGGAAAGTCGCACCCGCGGCCGCCCCCACATGTCGGTGACCACTTCGATGTCGCGGTAGATGCCCTCCGGTAGCACCGGGCGTTGCGCGAACCGCGATCCGGACCAGGCCTTGATCACGGCCTCCTTGGCCGCCCACCGGGCCGCCAAGTGTCGGGCCGCCGACGAACTCTTGTCCGAGGCGTCGCGGCGCTCACCGGGGGTGAAGGTCTCGGCGAACACCGTTCCGGGCTGGTCGACCTGTTCGGCGAAGTCGGGAATGCGGACCAGGTCGATCCCGACTCCCACGATGCTCATGCGCGCTGCTCTCCCCCGCAAGCGGGAGGTGCACCCACCTCGTCGATTCGTCCCCCACAAGCGGGAGGTGCCCCCACTGCATCGTCGCCGGCGCGGCTCACGGATCGACCCCGATCAGCCGATGTAGATGTCGTCGTCACCGAGCCGGGCCGCCGGGTCGAGCAGCATCGCGGCCTCCTGATGCCGCTCGGGTGCGTCATGGTCGAAGCGACGGCCGGCCGGCCGCTCATACATCGGCGGGCCACCGGCGATAGCCGAGGCCAGCCGGCGCGGACCGGCCAACACCCGGCCCGCGGCCCGGCGGGCGTAGTCCTCGCGCTGGCCGGGGTCCAACGCCGCCAGAAACGCCTGCGGGTGCACCAGCGCGACTAGACCCGACACGTGGCCGAACCCGAGGCTGGTCACCAGCCCGGCCTTCAGCGGGAACAACCCGGCGAGCCGCAGCGTGTCACGAACCCACACGAAGT
>NZ_JBYCKY010000193.1:0-4253 GCF_057473605.1 Mycobacterium sp. TH-M82
ACTTCATGCTGGTGCCGCGCTGGCTGGTGGGCGCCGACGACCGCGGCGCCGCGTCGATCATCTTGATCGACGCGATCCCGGTGGCGATCGCGTTGACGTTGTCCCTGCGCTTCGCCGCCCACATGCTCGGCCCCGACGACACGAACCGCGCCATCCACGGCTCGGTTTTCTACGCGGTGACGACCGGCTGGCTGCACGGCTCGCGCACCGTGCGCGCCGTGCCCACCGTGGCGGCCAGCCTGTCCGGCCTGGCGGCGCACCGGATGACGTTCGGAATCAACACGATGCTGGTGCTGGTGTTGGTCCGACACGTCGGAGACGTCGGAGCGCAGTCCGTCGCGGGTTTGGGCACCACGGCGCTGTTCGTCGCCGCCGCCGGCACCGGGTCGCTGTTGGCTACCGTGTTGACCCCGCCGGCGGTGCGCCTCTGGGGACGCTACGCCACCGGCAACGGCGCGCTGGCGGCGGCGGCCGTCATCCAGCTCGCCGCTATCGGCCTGTACCTGCCGATGCTGGTGATCTGCGGCTTGCTCCTCGGCGTGGCCGGCCAGATGGTCAAGTTGTGCGCCGACACCGCCATGCAGATCGACGTCGACGACGCCCTGCGCGGACATGTGTTCGCGGTCCAGGATTCGCTGTTCTGGGTGGCGTTCCTGGTCGCGGTCGCAGCCGCCGCGGCGGTGCTGCCCGATGACGGCCGGGCGCCGTCACTGGTTGTGGCGGGAACCTTGCTTTATCTGGCCGGGCTGGTCGCACACAGTGTCATAGGCCGCCGCCGCGAGCCTGTCGGCGCCCGATAGCGGCAGCTGGCTTAAAGTACCCGCATGGCCCGTGCTGCTCCGATGGTCGCCGATCTGCGCGCCGAGAGTGACGATCTCGATGCAGTGGTGGCGCCGCTCGTCGATGCCCAATGGGCCGAGCCGACGCCCGCGCCGGGCTGGAGCATCGCCCACCAGATCGGCCATCTGCTGTGGACCGATCGGATTTCGCTCACGGCGGTCACCGACCAGGCCGGATTCGCCGAGGTGTTGGCCGCGGCGTCGGCCGACCCGACTGGCTTCGTCGACCACGGCGCCGCCGAGCTGGCGACAACCCCGCCCGTCGACCTGCTCGCCGACTGGCGGGCTACCCGCGCGCGGCTGCACGCGGAACTGCTGACCGTACCCGACGGCCGCAAACTACCGTGGTTCGGCCCGCCGATGAGCGCCGCCTCGATGGCCACCGCCCGGCTGATGGAGACCTGGGCGCACGGCCTCGACGTCGCCGACGCCCTCGGCGTGACCCGGCCCGCCACCGCGCGGCTGCGCTCCATCGCCCACCTGGGTGTGCGCACCCGCGACTACGCCTTCCTTGTCAACGAGCTGACGCCGCCGGCCGAACCGTTCTTGGTCGAACTGCGCGCACCCGACGGCGGCACCTGGTCGTGGGGGCCGAAGGAAAAGGAAGCCGCGCAACGGGTCACCGGATCGGCCGAGCACTTCTGTTTTCTCGTCACCCAGCGGCGCCCGCTGGCCACCCTCGACATCATCGCGAGCGGCGCCGACGCGCAGCGCTGGCTGATGATCGCGCAGGCCTTCGCGGGCCCGCCCGGCCGGCGCCGATCGAGCCGGTGAGCCTGCGGCGTTACAGGGCCGCCGCCCCGTCGGCGGCGCCGTCACCGTCGGTGTCGGTCAGCTTGACGTCCCACCGCCCGTCGCCGTCGGTGTCGACGTAAGCCGTGTCGTACCCGCCGTTGTCGCTGCCCACCAGCGCCCGGTCGGCCAGCCCGTCGCCGTCGGTGTCGAACAGCCGGTCGTCGGTTTGGCCGTCGCCGTCGAAGTCGACCAGCGGGCCGCCGGTGTGCTCGACGCCGTCCAGCCCGAACCAGCGCAACCCGGCCCGGTCGGCCGCAACCGCCCAGGTACCTGACCCGTCGTCGGTGAAATAAGCCTCCGGCACACCGTCGTTGTCAAGGTCCAGTACCACATGATCGGCGATCCCATCCCCGTCGAAGTCGGCCAGGGCATCGTCGCGCAGCCCGTCGCCGTCGAAATCCAGGCTGACCGCGTCGGGCCGGCCGTCGCCGTCGAGGTCCAGATCGGGTGGCCTGTCCCAGATCGCCGCCGTGCCGTCACCATCGCCGAGGCAGTACTCCATACCAGTTTGAGACGCCGCGTCGCGGCTATTGGTTCCGCCGGGTTTCCCACCAGGACAACAACTCGGCGGTGGCCTCCGCCCGTGACAGCGGCCCACGCTCCAGCCGCAGCTCCTTGAGGTGGTCCCATGCCTTGCCGACCTGCGGGCCCGGCGGGATGTCGAGCAGGGCCATGATCTCGTTGCCGTCCAGATCGGGCCGCACCCGCTGCAGGTCTTCGGCTTCGGCCAGCGTGGCGATCCGGGCCTCCAGCCCGTCGTAGCTGGCCTGCAGGCGTGCCGCCCGCCGTTTGTTGCGGGTGGTGCAGTCGGCGCGCACCAGCTTATGCAACCGGGGAAGCAGCGGACCAGCGTCGGTGACGTAGCGGCGCACCGCCGAATCGGTCCACTTCGCCTCGCCGTAGCCGTGGAACCGCAGATGTAAATACACCAGCTGCGAGACGTCGTCGACCATCTGCCTGGAATATTTCAGCGCCCGCATCCGCTTGCGGACCATCTTGGCGCCCACCACCTCGTGGTGGTGGAAGCTCACCCCGCCGCCGGTCTCGTGGCGGCGGGTGGCCGGCTTGCCGATGTCGTGCAACAGCGCCGCCCAGCGCAACACCAGATCGGGGCCGCCGTCCGGCGGGGGATCCTCTAGTTCGATGGCCTGCCGCAGCACCGTCAGCGAATGCTGGTAGACATCTTTGTGCTGGTGATGTTCGTCGATCGCCATCCGCATCGCGCCGACCTCGGGTAGCACCACCTCGCCCAGCCCGGTCTGCACCATCAGGTCGATCCCGGCGACCGGATCGGCGCCGAGCAGCAGTCTGTCCAGTTCCGCGGCGACCCGTTCGGCGGTGATACGGGCCAGCGCAGGCGCCATCTCCTCGATCGCGGCTCGTACCCGCGGGGCCACGGTGAAGGCGAGCTGGGCGACGAACCGGGCGGCACGCAACATCCGCAACGGATCGTCGCCGAAGGAGGCCTCCGGTGCGGCCGGGGTATCCAGCACGCCGGAGCGCAGCGCCGCCAGGCCACCCAGCGGATCGAGGAACTCGCCCGCGCCAGCCGCGCCGATTCGGATCGCCATCGCGTTGACGGTGAAGTCGCGGCGCACCAGATCGTCATCGAGCCGATCTCCGAAGCGCACCTGCGGGTTACGCGACACCTGGTCGTAACGGTCGGCCCGGAATGTGGTGATCTCCAGGCGGTGGCCGCCCACGGAGGCGCCGACGGTGCCGTACTCGATGCCGGTCTCCCACAGCGCCTCGGCCCAGCCTCGCACGATGCGCTGCACCTGCTCGGGGTGCGCGTCGGTGGTGAAATCCAGGTCAGGGCTCAATCGGCCCAGCAGCGCATCTCGCACCGATCCGCCGACCAGGTACAGCTGGTGACCGGCCGTGTCGAACAATCCGCCGAGATCGCGCAGCAGCCCGGCGTGCCGGTTCAGCGCGACCGCCGCGCCCGCCAGCTGGGCGGCGTCGTCAATGGGTTCGGGCACGTCCGATCAGCCTAGTCCGGCGACGATGCACGCCGGAACGGCGTGCGGAGGAGCCGGACAACCAAGCACAGTCCGGCGACGATGCACGCCGGAACGGCGTGCGGAGGAGCCGGCACGTGCCAGCTACTATCACATGGGTGTCGGACGGCGAAAATGCGAAGCCAGGGCAGCGCCGTGGTCGGCGCGCTTCCGGTCCGGCAGCCAACCACGCCGGCCTCGCTGACACCGCCGGCTACGACGGCAACACCCCGGCAAGCCCGGCAAGCCCGGCAACCCCGGCAACCCCGGCAACCCCGGGAGGCTCGGTGACCGGGCGGGCGGTGCCGCGCCGCCGCTCGACACATCCGGGCCGGCTTCGCACGGTGCACGAAACCTCCGCCGGCGGCCTGGTCATCGACGGTATCGACGGACCGCGAGAGGCTCAGGTCGCCGCCCTCATCGGGCGGGTAGACCGGCGTGGCCGAATGCTGTGGTCGCTGCCTAAGGGCCACCTTGAGGTCGGCGAGACAGCCGAGCAAACGGCGGTCCGCGAGGTCGCCGAGGAAACCGGAGTCCGGGGCAGCGTGCTGGCGGCCCTCGGCAGCATCGACTACTGGTTCGTTACCGAGGGCCGGCGGGTGCACAAGACCGTGCACCA
>NZ_JBYCKY010000194.1:0-3054 GCF_057473605.1 Mycobacterium sp. TH-M82
CGACGTAGACGTGCAGGTCGACGAAGTTGGCGCCGTTGGGTGTCAGGTATGTCCAGGCCAGCCGCGCCGCGATGCTGGCCGCCAACAGCAGCGGAGCAACTCGCGTCAACCCGTTGGTCATCCGGCGGGCAGCGGGAGTGACGGGGGTCGCGGGGGTGGCGGGGGTCGCGTCTACCGGCCCGACTTTAGCGAACCAGCACCGCCGGTCCGCTCGATAACGGTTTCATAAACACCACACGTGTCACTTGAGTATCAACAGTAACACGCTACCTTGACTTTTCGAACGCCTTTCCAAACGCCCTGCCCACCTTGCCCACGCCTCTCGACACCTCTCGACACCTCTTAACACCGCCAACGGGAATTGGAGAAATCATGTCGCGGATCCGGACGTTGTTCGCCGCCACGGCTACCGTCGCGATCGGCTCGTCGACTGCGCTGCTCCTCAGCAGTGACGCCAAGGCCGAACCGCCGCAGCCGATACCCGGCCCGCCTGCCCTGCAGTCCCTGCAGTTGCCCGGTCTGCCCGCTATCGAACAGCTGAGTCCGGTGATTCAGCAGGCGGCCGCCGATCCGTCGGGCGCCGTATCGCTGTTGATGGCGGCGGCTGCAGCCTTCACCGGCAACTCCGCGGCACCCACGGATGCCAAGCAGGTAGCCGACTCGGTGACCCAGTTTGTGCAGGCGCCTCCGGCGCCCGGCTCCGATGGGCTTCCGCAGGCACAGGTAGCGAACGACGCGCCCGCCGCGCCGCCGCGCGACCCGTCCGCACACATACCGACGCCAGGTTCGGCGCCGGGAGCCGTCGCGCATCTGCCCACTGGCGTGGACCCCGCCCACCGGGTGGGTCCCAGGTGGCAGGCGGCGCCGACCCCGGCGGCCCCGGAAGCCGCCGTAACCGCACCTGCCCCACCGGCACCTGACGCCGCACCGGCCCCGGCGCCGCCGGCGGCCGCCGGCCCGGCACCGGGGGCCACGCCGGTGTTCGGTCCAGACAGCCCGCCCACCCAGGACTTCATGTACCCGTCAATCGGCACCGGCTGCCTGTCCGACGGTGGCAACTCCATTGCGACCGCCCTGTCGGTGGCGGGCCCGGCGAAGATCCCCACCCCCGGGCCGGGATCCGGTCAGACCGCTTATGTGTTCACTGCCGTCGGCACGCCAGGACCTGCCGAAACGCAGAAGTTGCCGCTCAACGTCACCTGGGTGAACCTGACCACCGGCAAATCGGGCAGCGCTACCCTCACACCGCGTCCCGACATCAATCCGGAGGGGCCGACCACGTTGACGGCAATAGTCGACACCGGATCGGGCAGCATCATCTCGACGATCTTCGGTCAGGTCAGCACCAAGGATCACCAGTGCAACTTCATCCCGACCATCGGCTCGACGGTGGTGCCCTGACCGTCTCGCATTGCCGGGTCAGTCCGATCGCTGCTGCTTCCGTTGCTTCTTGTAGATCCTGACCCGCTCAAGGGAACGGGCGTCGACGATATCGGCAATCGAAAGGTAGGTCCCGGCCTTGCCGTACTCGCCGGCGGCCGCACGCCAGCCCGAGGGCTTCACGCCGTACTGCTTGCCCAGTAGCGCCAGAAAGATTTGTGCCTTCTGCTCGCCGAAGCCGGGCAGGGCCTTGATCCGGCGCAACAGCTCGGCCCCGTCCGGATCATCCACCGTCCACAACGCCGCCGCGTCGCCGCCGTAGCGGTCCACCACGATCTGCGCCAGGGTCTGGATCCGTTTGGCCATCGATCCGGGAAACCGGTGTACTGCAGGTTTTTCCGAGCATAGCGTGGCGAATTTCTCCGGTTCGCAGTCAGCGATCGCCTCGGCGTCGAGACCGCCCATCCGGTCGGCAATCTTCTTCGGCCCGGCAAACGCAGTCTCCATCGACACCTGCTGGTCGAGCAATGCACCTATGAGAAGAGCGAAAGGGTTCTCGCTCAACAGGGCATCAGCCGCTGGATCAGCGGCTAGTCGCAGGTTCGGCACCTGGTCAGTCTAGAACTACGTGCCGGGGCAAGCGCACCCATGCCAGCCGCAGTCTCAAGTAGTTGCTTGCTGGTCGAAGACAACGTGTTTGCGAAGTGTTGTCGGACCCATCGCCCACCATAGAGGGCGAAAGGAGTAGATCATGTCACGCGACTACCGCCAGGCCACGGCGGAAGAACTGGAAAGGGAACGTAGGAACGTTGAGGAGGGGTTGGCTGCCGCTATGAACCGACACCCTGCCGCAAGGGCACGTGCGGGCCGGCCCCGATTGACGTTCATCAAGGGTGGTCTGGCTGCCCTGGCCGCGGTTGGAGGTTTGCTGTGCGGCTCCGCTGCACTGCCTGCACCGGCACAGGCTGTCCCGTACTGCAACGGCACCCACTCGCCCTGCTACTGCCCCGATGACGGGGGTTGGCATATCAACGCCTGGGCGAACTGCCCGAGGGTGTGGGTCGGTCCTGAGCTTCCTGGGGACGATGATGGTCCTTCGATTTGGGACCGGAGATACAACTGACGAGCGCCGAGATTGTGTCTGCCGCTGTGTGCGGTGACGATCCTGGAGGTGTTCGTCGGCTGGTCGAGCAATGCACCTATGAGAAGATCGAAAGGGCTCTCGCTCAGCAGAGCATCAGCCGCTGGATCAGCGGCTAGTTCGCCATGACCCACTCAATTTAATCGTGGATAACTGCGGATATCCATCAACTGCCGGCACGGGAGTCCCTCCTAGACTTCGATTTCTGTTCGACCGACGCGCTGAACGACGACGTCGCTGGCTACCGAATCAACCAGGATAACGACATTCCCGCCGTCGGCCCGGAGCAATTGTCAATACCTGTGGATCGGGATTTTTTCAGGCGGCCTCCTCCCCGGTTTTGTCAGCGACCTGGTCGTCGGGGCGCTCGACGAGCTTGCCGTTCTCGAACGTGGCGCCGGCGCGGACCAGGGCGACCAGATGCGGCGCGTTCACCGCGCGCCAGCGTGACTGGGCGGCCTCGATCAGCTTGTAGGCCATGGCAATTCCAGCCGCCCGCGAACCCGGCCCCTTGGTGATCTTGCTGCGGTTAC
>NZ_JBYCKY010000195.1:0-4525 GCF_057473605.1 Mycobacterium sp. TH-M82
AGGATCCCCGCGCGTCGGTGTAGGCGAAAGCCTGAATGTAACCCTGGTTGACCAGCCTGCGGTACGGCTCCCGCGAGCTGACGTGGCCCAGGTCGTATAACACCTTGTGCCAGAACCGCGAGTACAACAGGTGCAGCACTGCATGCTCGACACCCCCGACGTAGAGGTCCACACCGCCGGGGTCGGTGGCCCCGTGCTCCGCGGGCCTGGGGCCCATCCAGTACGCCTCGTTCTCGGCGGCGCAGAACCGCGCCGAGTTGTGCGGGTCGGTGTAGCGCAGTTCGTACCAGGAACTGCCGGCCCACTGCGGCATCACGTTGGTGTCGCGAACGTAGGACTTCAGCCCGTCGCCCAAGTCCAGCTCGACGTGCACCCAGTCGGTCGCCTTGGCCAGCGGCGGCGACGGCACGCTGTCGGCGTCGTCCGGGTCGAACAGCACCGGCGAGTAGTCGCCCACGTCCGGCAGCTCGACCGGCAGCACCGCCTCGTCCAACGGGTGCGGCCGCCCGTCGCCGTCGTAGACGATCGGGAACGGCTCGCCCCAATACCGCTGCCTGGCGAAAAGCCAGTCGCGCAGCTTGTATTCGACGCGTCCCCACCCGCGGCCGTCGGCCTGCAGCCGCTCGATCACAGCCTCTTTCGCACGCGCCACCCTCATGCCGTCGAGGTAGCCCGAGTTGACCAGGACGCCGTCGCCGGCATAGGCACAATGAGCGGTTCCGGTGCCGCCACCGGAGATCACTTCCACCACCGGCAGACCGAATTCGTGTGCGAACTCCCAGTCGCGCTGATCATGGCCGGGCACCGCCATGATCGCCCCGGTGCCGTACCCGGCCAGCACGTAGTCGGCGATGAAGATCGGGACCCGTTCACCGTTGACCGGATTGGTTGCATAGCCGCCCAGGAACACCCCGCTCTTCGTCTTGTTCTCCTGACGTTCCAGGTCCGACTTAGCGGCAATGGCCCTCCGGTAGTCGGCGACGGCTTCGACCGGCGTCGCGGCGCCGGACGTCCAGCGCGGATCGACCGGGCCCGGCCAGGTGGCGGCGGTCAGGGAGTCGACCAGAGCGTGCTCAGGGGCCAACACCAGATAACTGGCACCGAACAGGGTGTCCGGACGGGTGGTGAATACCTCGATATCGGCAGTTCCGCCGGCAGCGGTGTCCGCGGCGAACAACACCGAGGCGCCGGTGGAGCGGCCAATCCAGTTGCGCTGCATGGTCTTGACCTTCTCCGGCCAGTCCAGCACCTCGAGGTCGTCGAGTAGTCGGTCGGCATAAGCCGTGATGCGCATCATCCACTGCCGAAGGCGCTTGCGGAAGACCGGGAAGTTGCCGCGGTCGCTGCGACCGTCGGCAGTGACCTCCTCGTTGGCCAGCACCGTGCCCAGGCCGGGGCACCAGTTCACCATCGAGTCGCACCGGTAGACGAGCCGATGGCCGTCTATCACGTCGGCGCGATCGCCAGCCGACAACTCCGCCCAGATCCGGCCGTCGTCGAGGTCACGTGCGCCGGAGTCGAATTCAGCGATCAACTCGGTGATCGTGCGCGCTTTGCCGGCGGCGGTGTCGAACCACGCGTTGTAAATCTGCAAGAAGATCCACTGCGTCCATTTGTAGAACTCGACGTCGGTGGTGGAGAAGCTGCGCCGGCTGTCATAGCCGAAACCCAGCCGTCCCAGCTGGCGCCGAAAATTGACGATGTTGGCCTCGGTCCTGGCCCGTGGATGCGTGCCGGTTTGCACCGCGTACTGCTCGGCTGGCAGGCCGAATGCGTCAAACCCCAACGCGTGCAGCACATTACAGCCGACCATCCGAAAGTAGCGGGCGTAGACGTCGGTGGCGATGTAGCCCAGCGGATGGCCCACGTGCAGCCCGTCGCCCGACGGGTACGGGAACATATCCTGCACGAAGATCTTGTCGGCGGGCACCGCCGACGTCTCCGAAGCGGCCAGCGAGCCGACCGGGTTGTCGACGTTGAAGGTCCCCCACCGGGCCCACCGGGCCTGCCAACGACGTTCAATGCGGCCCGCCAGCGTCGCGGTATAGCGGTGCGGGGGTGTGTCAGCGTCGGGGCTGGCAGCAGAGCCGCGGTGCTGCGCGGCCGACGATCCAGTCACCTCAACAGGGTATAAGGGGCCCGCGGCGGCACAGCTTGGTCTCGGTTGTGTTGCAGAGCGGTGAGGGTCTGTTCCGGCGCTGGTGAACGGCGTGAGCTGCTGATTACAGTCGGTGGGTGACCCGGGGGTGTCACCCCACCACTTGGAAGGACCGACCCAGATGACGCAGACCATCCGCGGCTGGCGGCTACTGGCCGGCTTCATGGCGGCATGGGTGGCGGCGGGGGTGGTCGCAGCGGCGGCCGGGGTGGGCTTCTTCGGCACCGTCGCAGCGGCGGAACCGATACCGCCGCCGACCCCGGGTCAAACCTCGGCCACCACCCCGCCCGCGATGCCCGCCGCGGCGGCGCCGACAGTCCCGCCCGGGTCCACCGGGACCGCCTCGACGGCCCCGACGCGGGTTCCGGCCAGCTCCGGAACGCTCCGCGACTTCTTCGCCCAGCACGAGGTGGCGCTGGAGCCGCAACAGGCCGCCGGCTTCACCCCGCTCGACATCACCCTGCCCGTGCCAACCGGCTGGACCCTGGTCCCCGACCCGAACGTCGAAGATGCGTTCGCGGTGATCGCCGACCGGAGCAGTCCTGCCCTCTACACACCGAACGCTGCGGTGGTGGTTTATCGGCTGATGGGTCACTTCGACCCCGGGGAAGCCATCACCCATGGCTACATCGACAGCCAGCAGCTGCCCGCCTGGCGTACCACCAACGCGTCGCTGGCCGACTTCGGGGGTTTCCCGTCGTCGCTGATCGAAGGCACCTACCGTCAGAACGACATGACGCTCAACACCTCGCGGCGCCACGTGATAGCGACCTCTGGAGCAAATAGCTACCTGGTGACCGCGACGGTCACCACCGGCATCGGTGAATCCATCGGCAGCGCCCCGGCCACCAACGCCATCATCAACGGGTTCCGGGTGAGCGCACCCGACACCGCCGCGCAGGGGTCACCATCGCATACCGCTGCGCCGCAGCCGTCCACGCCGGCGCGGCCGCGCGGTTGACCCTGCCGCCCGGCATGCACGGTGCGCCTTGCGCCACCGGACCGAATCCGCCCCGACCGGGCTGTGTGTTTCAGTTCCGGCTGATGTCGATCGGATGGGTGGCCAGCAGCGGCAGCGGCAGCGGCTGCCGGCGCAGGGCCCGCCCCCACAGGTCGACCCTCGCCGGAGCCAACACGTCCGACGGCAGCGCCGACACCACGATCCAGTCGTCCCGCTCGATCTCACCTTCGAGCTGGCCGATCGTCCAGCCCGCATAGCCCGCGAAAATTCGGACGCCCTCGACGAACGGCGCGATCGTCTGCGGGTCGGCGTCGAGGTCGACCATCACCATGCGGCCCGCGACATGGCGCAACCCTGACATGTTATGCGGGTCCACGCCGACCCGCATGACCGCCAGGCACAGCGCGGCGTCACGCTTGACCGGCCCGCCGACAAACATCGTCTTCGGCTTGCTGGCCAGCTCCGACCACTGCGGCAGCAGGTTGTAGACAGCCGTTTCGCTGGGCCGGTTGAGCACCACGCCCAGCGTGCCACCGTCGTTGTGCTCGACCACGTAGATGACGCTGCGGCGAAACGTCGGCTCCAACAGGTCGGTGTTGGCCAGCAGCAGCGCGCCGGCACGCACCCGATACGCCGCGGGCGCGACATGGTCTTCGGGCTCTTCGGGTTGCGGCACCACACCATCATGGCATCAGCACTTCTCGAAAGTGGTGAGCCGTGACGAACCGTGCAGGCCGCCGGGATATTCGGATATTTGTACTCTGGTCTGGAGCCGGGCCGTACCACCGGCCCGCATCCGAAAGTAGGTTTCGTGGTCGACGCTCACGCGCATATGACGCTGTGGCGCTCGGCGCGCAGCCTAACCGACTTCTGGCGGCTGCTGGAGCTGCGCGCGGCAAGCCAATTCGGCGATGGTCTGTTCCAGGCCGGACTGGCCGGTGCGCTGCTGTTCAACCCGGACCGGGCCGCCGACCCGTGGGCGATCGCGGGGGCCTTCACCGTGTTGTTCTTGCCGTACTCGCTGCTGGGTCCGTTTGCCGGCGCACTGCTGGACCGATGGGATCGACGGTTGGTGCTCATCACCGCCAACGTGGCCCGCCTGGTGCTGGTGATCGGGATCGCCGCGTTACTGGCCGCCGGGGCCGGTGACCTGGTGGTGCTCTGCGCAGCGTTGACCGCCAACGGGTTCACCCGGTTCGTCACATCGGGACTGTCGGCGGCTCTGCCGCACGTGGTGCCGCGCAAACAAGTGGTCACGATGAACTCGCTGGCCATCGCGACGGGCGCGGTCGCCGCCTTCATCGGCGCAAACTTCATGCTGGTGCCGCGCTGGCTGGTGGGCGCCGACGACCGCGGCGCCGCGTCGATCATCTTGATCGACGCGATCCCGGTGGCGATCGCGTTGA
>NZ_JBYCKY010000196.1:0-6695 GCF_057473605.1 Mycobacterium sp. TH-M82
CTCATCGCCGGCACGTAGGCGCCGCCCGCGGTGCACGAGCCCAGCACCGCCGCGACCTGAGGTATGCCCGTGGCGCTCATGGTCGCCTGGTTGTAGAAGATCCGGCCGAAGTGCTCGCGGTCGGGGAAGACGTCGTCCTGGCGGGGCAGGAACGCGCCGCCGGAGTCCACCAGGTATAGGCACGGCAGCCGGTTGTGCAGCGCCACTTCCTGTGCGCGCAGATGCTTCTTGACCGTCATCGGGTAGTAGGTGCCGCCCTTGACCGTCGCGTCGTTGGCGACGATCACGCACTCCCGCGCCG
This sequence comes from Mycobacterium sp. TH-M82, assembly GCF_057473605.1. Lineage (NCBI taxonomy): Bacteria > Bacillati > Actinomycetota > Actinomycetes > Mycobacteriales > Mycobacteriaceae > Mycobacterium > Mycobacterium sp. TH-M82. The sequence goes on from NZ_JBYCKY010000196.1 coordinate 302, forward strand.
CTACCCGCCCGATCCCGGTGATGATCCCGGCTCCGGGGCACTCGTCGTCGTACATGCCGTCGGCGGCCAGCGGCGCCAGCTCTAAAAACGGGCTGCCCGGATCGAGCAGCCGGTCCACCCGGTCGCGCGGCAACAGCTTGCCGCGCGCGACGTGCCGCTGGCGGGAGCGTTCACTGCCACCGCGCGCGGCACTGGTCAGCTTCTCCTTCAGCTCGACGACCAGGCGGCGGTGCTCGTCGGCGAAGGTGCGAGCGTTATCCGTGGCAGCTGCGGTCGTCATGGCGCAACCGGAAGTTTAAGCGGAGGCTCGGTTTTGGCGACCACTTCGTCGACGGAGACTCCGGGGGCGGTTTCGACCAGCCTCAGGCCGTCGTCGTCGACGTCGATGACGGCCAGGTCGGTGATGATGCGGTCCACGCAGCGCGCGCCGGTCAGCGGCAGCGTGCAGCGCTCGACGACTTTGGGGCTGCCGTCGCGGGCGGTGTGCTCCATCATCACGATCACCCGCCGCGCCCCGTGCACCAGGTCCATCGCCCCGCCCATGCCCTTGACCATCGTGCCCGGGATCATCCAGTTGGCGAGGTCACCGGCGGCCGAAACCTGCATGCCGCCAAGCACCGCGACGTCGAGGTGGCCGCCGCGGATCACGCCGAACGAGGTCGAGGAGGAGAAGAACGCCGCACCCGGCAACGTGGTGATCGTCTCCTTGCCGGCGTTGATCAGGTCGGCGTCGAGGTCCTCACACCGCGGGTAGGGTCCGACGCCAAGGATTCCGTTCTCCGAATGCAACACGACGGTGACACCGGCCGGGATGTGATTGGGGACCAGGGTGGGCAGCCCGATGCCGAGGTTGACGTACTGCCCGTCGCGCAGCTCGGCGGCAACCCGCGCAGCCAACTCGTCTCTGGTCCAGCCGGTCATTTGCGCACCGTCTCCCGCTCGATCCGCTTCACCGGGTCGGGCACGTGCACCACCCGATGAACATGGATACCCGGCGTGTGCACCTGCGCCGGGTCGATCTCGCCGGGCTCGACGAGGTGCTCGACTTCGGCGATGGTGATCCGGCCCGCCGCCGCGCAGTCCGGGTTGAAATTGGCCGCGGTCTCGCGGTAGACCAGATTGCCGTGCCGGTCGCCCTTCCAGGCGTGCACCAGCGCGAAGTCGGTGCGGATCGCGTGCTCCAGAACGTAAGTGCGACCGTCGAACTCGCGGGTCTCCTTCGGCGGCGAGGCGACCGCTACCCGGCCGGAAGAGTCGTAGCGCCACGGCAGGCCGCCGTCGGCGACCTGGGTGCCCACCCCGGTGGGTGTGTAGAACGCCGGAATTCCGGCGCCGCCAGCGCGCAGTCGCTCGGCCAGGGTGCCCTGCGGGGTCAACTCCACCTCCAGCTCACCCGCGAGGTACTGCCGGGCGAATTCCTTGTTCTCGCCCACATAGGAGCTGATGGTGCGGCGAATCTTCTTGTGTGCCAACAGCAAACCCAATCCGACTCCGTCCACGCCGCAATTGTTCGAGACCGTCTCCAGATCATCGACTCCGAGGTCGGCCAGTGCGGCGATCAGCGCCTCGGGTATACCGCACAGACCGAACCCGCCCACCGCCAGCGACGCCCCGGGGGTCACGTCGGCGACGGCTGCCGCGGCCGTCGCCACGACCTTGTCCATCGCCACGCCGAACCTCCTCGACTTCAGTTAATAGCGATTAACCGCAGTCGAGGTTACCACCCTTTGCTGGGCGCGTCAGCCGCCCGGCGGTCACTGACGTAGGTACTCGATCGCCTGCCGGCGCAGCTCGTCTTTGCGGACCTTGCCGGTGACCGTCATCGGGAGTTCGTCGACAATCCGCAGATACCGCGGAATCTTGAAGTGCGCCAGCCGCTCGGTGCAAAACGCACGCAGCTCTTCGACGGTGAGCTCCGGCGCCCCGTCGCGCAGGGTGACCACCGCCATCAGCTCCTCGCCGTAGGTGTCGTCGGGTACCCCGATGACCTGTGCGTCGACGACGTCGGTGTGGGTATAGAGGACTTCTTCGATCTCGCGCGGGTAGATGTTCTCCCCGCCGCGGATGACCATGTCCTTGATCCGGCCGGTGATCCGCACATATCCGTCGACGTCCATGACGGCCAGGTCGCCGCTGTGCATCCAGCCGTCGGCGTCGATGACCTCGGCGGTGCGCGCCGGGTCGCTCCAGTAGCCGGTCATCACCGAATAGCCGCGGGTGCAGAACTCACCGGACACCCCGCGCGGCAGGATCTGACCGCTGCCCTGGTCGGCGACCTTGATCTCCAGGTGCGGGCCGACCCGCCCCACCGTGGCGACCCGGAGCGCCAGCGAGTCGTCCCGGCGGGTCTGGACAGACACCGGTGAGGTCTCGGTCATGCCGTAGCAGATCGCAACCTCGGGCATGTGCATGTCCTCGATCACCCGGCGCATCACCTCGACCGGGCACGGCGAGCCGGCCATGATCCCGGTGCGCAGACTGCTCAGGTCGTAGTCGGCGAAGTCAGGCAGGCCCAGTTCGGCGATGAACATGGTGGGCACCCCGTACAGGCTGGTGCATCCTTCGCCGGCCACCGCGCCCAGTGTGGCGGCCGCGTCGAAACCCGGCGCCGGGATCACGACGGCCGCGCCGTGGCTGACCGCCGCCAGGTTCCCCATCACCATCCCGAAACAGTGATAAAACGGCACCGGCACACAGATCCGGTCGGCCTCGGTGTAGCCCAGCAGCTCGCCGACCAAATAGCCGTTGTTGAGGATGTTGCGATGGCTCAGCGTGGCGCCCTTCGGGTATCCCGTTGTGCCGGAGGTATATTGGATGTTGATCGGGTCGCGGCTATCCAGCGTTGCCGCGATCCGAGCCAGCTCGGCCACATCGGCTGCCCCACCGGCCAGCCCGTCCCAGCGCTCGCTGGCGAGAAAGACGACCTCGCGCAGCTCTGCACAGCGCGGCGCCACGTCGCTGAGCAACGCCCGATAGTCCGAGGTTTTGAAGCTGGCCGCGGAGATCACCATCGCCAGCCCGGACTGCTGCAGCGCGTACTGCAGTTCGTGGGCGCGGTAGGCGGGATTGATGTTGACCAGTAGCGCGCCGATCTCGGCGGTGGCATATTGCACCAGCACCCATTCCCAACGGTTGGGCGCCCAGATGCCCACCCGATCACCGGGGCCGACACCGGCCCGGATCAACCCACTCGCCAGCCGGCGCACATCATCGAGCAGCTCGGCATAGGTCCAGCGCCGCCGCGCCGCAATGTCGACCAGCGCGTCCCGATCCGGGTATGCGGCGGCGGTGACGGCCAGCGCAGCACCAATGGTCGTCTCCAACAACGACGGCCGGGACTCCCCGCGCGCATAGGACAGCCCCGCCGAGAGTTCTTTGTGTTCCGCGGATCCCACAGCTGCCACCACGCCCCAACGACCGAGTTCACCGCGCCTGACGCGTGCTATGTTAGTGACGGTTAACTCAAGTGTCCACGGTGAGCAACAACGGAGACCCCACATGGCAGCGTCGGCGCCGGGCGGCCGAGCCGAGCCCGCCAACCGCCGCAGCCGGCTGAAATCCGACCGGCGCACCCAGTTGCTGGCGGCTGCCGAGCGGCTCTTCGCCGAGCGCGGTTTCCTGGCGGTACGGCTGGAGGACATCGGCGCGGCGGCCGGGGTCAGCGGCCCGGCCATCTACCGGCATTTCCCCAACAAGGAAGCGTTGCTCGTCGAACTGCTGGTCGGGATCAGCACCCGCCTGCTGGCCGGGGCGCGCGACGTGCGCTCCCGCGGTCAGGGCCCGGCCGCCGTGCTGGACGGCCTGATCGATTTTCACCTCGACTTCGCGCTGGGCGAACCCGACCTGATCCGCATCCAGGACCGTGATTTGTCGCACCTGCCGCCGGCAGCGGAACGCCAGGTGCGCAGCGCGCAGCGCCAGTATGTCGAGGTCTGGGTGGGCGTGCTGCGCGAGTTGAACACCGGGTTGGCCGAGTCCGACGCCAGGCTGATCGCGCACGCGGTGTTCGGGCTGCTGAACTCGACTCCGCACAGCATGAAGCCGTCCGGCACCAAGCCGTTCAATCCGCCCAGCACGGTCTGCGCACGCGCCGACATGCGCGCGATGACCGTCGCCGCGCTGGCCGTCGCGGGAAGCAGGGCCGCCAAATAGCTGCATGACTGCGAGGTTGTGCGCGCACAGGTACCCTGCATGCCATGAGGTGGGTATGAACGATCCGCGTCGGCCCGTGGGGTTCGATCCGACCCGTCAAGCCGCCGGTCCAATGGAGCCGGCACCGGTGAGCAATCCGCCGTACGTCGACCCGGCTTACGCGGGCCAGTTGCCGACCTACGGTGCGCGGTATCTGCCGCAACACACCCAGCGCACCCAGAACCCGACCACCCCACTTTCGCAACAACACTGGGCGCCGGGCCAGCCGCCGCCGGGCCAGCCACCAGGAAGCCTGGCCGCCGGTGACGGGAGCGGGCCGCCCCAGCCACCCAAGCCACCCGGGTCGCCGCGTTGGCTGTTTCTGCTGGCCGGTGGGGCGGTGCTGCTGGTCGTCGGCCTGGTCGTCGCGCTGATAGTCACCAACGGAACGACGAAGATGCCGACCGCGGTTTCGCCGTTGCCGTCGATGCCCAGCACGACCCCGTCACCGCAGGTACCGACGACCACGTCTCGGCTGCCGTCGCCGACCACCGGCACGGAACCGCCCACGACGCCGACGCCCACCGAGTCGACCACCGCTGGCGAGGCGCAGGCCGTCGTCTACAGCGTCACCGGCCAGAGCCGGGCGATCAGCATCGCCTACATCGAAACCGGCGGTGTGCTGCAGACCGAGTTCAATGTGGCGCTGCCGTGGAGCAAGCAGGTCAGCTTGACGCCACCGGCGTCGAAATCCGCCAGCGTCACGGTGGTCAACATCGGCGAGCAAGTCACCTGCTCAGTCACCGTGGACGGCGCCCAGGTGCGGCAGCGCACCGGCAGCATCGTCACCATCTGCGCGGTGCCCGGCTAAAGCCCCTGAAGGGCACCGGCCGCGCGGCCGGACCCCATTGTTGGCACTCTACGATTGCCGCATGCCCGTGCCCGCCCCCAGTCCGGACGCGCGTGCCGTCGTCACCGGAGCTTCCCAGAACATCGGCGAGGCGCTGGCCACCGAGCTGGCGGCACGCGGCCACGGGCTGATCATCACCGCGCGCCGCGAGGATGTCCTCAACGACCTGGCTGCCCGGCTGTCCGAGAAGTACCGGGTCGCGGTCGAGGTGCGTCCGGTCGATCTCGCCGACCCGGAGCAAAGGGCGAAGCTGGTCGACGAGTTGGCCGGCCGCAATATCTCGATCCTGTGCGCCAACGCCGGAACCGCAACGTTCGGACCGGTTTCCACGCTCGATCCAGCGGCCGAGCGGGCCCAGGTGCAGCTCAACGCGGTCGCGGTGCACGACCTGGTGCTGACGGTGCTGCCGGGGATGGTCGAGCGCGGGGCCGGCGGCATCCTGATTTCCGGTTCGGCGGCGGGTAATTCACCGATCCCCAACAACGCCACCTATGCCGCCACCAAAGCGTTCGTCAACACCTTCAGCGAATCGCTGCGCGGGGAACTGCGGTGCTGCGGCGTGCACGTCACGCTGCTGGCACCGGGCCCGGTGCGCACCGAGATGCCCGATGCGGCCGAGACGTCGCTGGTCGACAGGCTGATACCGGACTTTCTCTGGATTTCGACAGAGTACACCGCGAAGGTGTCGCTGGATGCGTTGCAGCGCAACAAGATGCGCGTCGTACCCGGGGTGACGTCCAAGGCGATGTCGGTTGCCAGTCAGTACAGCCCGCGCGCTATCGTCACGCCGATCGTGGGCTTCGTCTACAAGAAGCTGGGCGGCGGTTAACTTCAGTAGCGCCGGCGGCGTCCGGTGCCCATCATGCCGCGGACGATTTCGCGACCCATCGCCGTGCCGGCCGAGCGTGCGAAACTCCTACCCCCGGGCCCAGAGAACAGGCCTGCGAACCAGCGCCACATGCGCATCCACCAGTGCGGCCGCTTCGGCTCGGCTGTCGGCAGTGCATTGGCTGCTGAATCCGACTGCACCGGGGTCAGTTTGGTTTTCAGGAGCTCATACGCAGACTCGCGGTCGACGGTCTGACCGTATTTGGTCTGCAGCGGGCTGGCTTTGGCGGCCGTGCTGATCGCGTCGGCGTCCAGGGCACCCATCAGCGACCGCGGCGGCCGCAGTCTGGTCCAGGCGACCGGTGTCGGAGCGCCCTTCTCGGAGAGGACGGTGACGATCGCTTCGCCGATACCCAGCGACGTCAGTGCCGACTCCAGGTCGTAGATCTTGGTTTTCGGGTAGGTGCGCACAGTTCTGCTGAGCGCCTTCTGGTCGTCGGGGGTGAACGCCCGCAACGCATGCTG
>NZ_JBYCKY010000197.1:0-3006 GCF_057473605.1 Mycobacterium sp. TH-M82
TACTGCAGCCGTAGTTCGTGATCATTGGTTTTCCTGTCGCCGGTAGTGGGATAGCTGCGCTCGGTATTGGTGTCGTCGTCGCCAGTGCGACCAGGCCAGCAGGCTTTTGATGGTACGGCGGGTGGTCAGCAGCAGCATGTCGAAAAGACGACGAAATTCGTTGACGGTCAACGCAATCAGCCCGACGGGGGTGGGTTGGGCGTCGCGCTCGACGGCGGTGGACACGGCCAGGAAGGCATGAGCGAGCATGGCCAGGGTGGTCCAGCGATGCCAGGAGTGCCAGCGGCGGACCTGGTGTTGGTCGAGTCCGGTCAGGCCCTTGGCGGCCTGGAAGGATTCCTCGATGCGCCAGCGTTGACCCGCGACGGCGACCAGGGTGTGCAAGGTGACCGGACGTGGTGAATAGCTTCGCAGGTAGGCCAGCTCACCGGTGGTGTCGTTGCGCCGTATCAGCAAATGGTGGCAGCCGGTGTCGGTGTCGTCTTCGGCGTCCAGCGCGATCCAGGCCCAGGAGTAGTAGCGCTGCCCGTGGCTGCCGTGCCCGGCGGAGTGTTTCTGCCACGCCCACGGTGGCAGCGCTGCGGGCAGTTGATCGACGCGGATCGGTCCGGCCGCCGTCGGCACTCGCCGGTTGGCGGCCACCGCCAGCACATAACCCAGGCCGTGGCCGCGGATGGCGGCACGCAGTTTCGGATCAGCGCCGTAGACCTCGTCGCCAGCCACCCAGCCTGCTGGAACCTTCGCATCGACGGTACGGGCGATCAACTGCCCGGCCAGGGTGGGTTTGGTGGCAAAACCTCTGCTATCAGCCGGTATCCCCGCCTCGTCGCAACGATCCGGATCCTCGCTCCAGCAGCGCGGCAGATACAGCGCTCGGTCGATCAGGGCATGCCCGCGCGGGGCGGCATAGGTCAGATACACCGCGACTTGGGAGTTCTCGATGCGCCCAGCCGTGCCGCTGTATTGGCGTTGCACCCCGACGGTGGCGGTGCCCTTCTTGACATCGCCCGTCTCGTCGATGATCAGCACCGCGCCAAGATCACCGAACGCGTCGACGACGTAATCACGCAGATCGTCGCGGACCGCATCAGCGTCCCACTTGGCGCGGGCCAGCAGGTGCTGCAAGCCGTCGGGGGTGTGATCGCCACGGTGCTCGGCGATCGTCCAGCAATTCTTGCGATCCAGCCCGGAGACCATCCCGGCCATCAGCGCAGCGGCATGCCGTAACGGCTCATGGCGGGTAAACCGCGGCGCGATCCGGTCGATCACTGCCGAGAACTGCCTCCACCACCGGTCAGGGTCTACGCTGACAGCCGCGGGGGCCGCGGCATATTCAGATGTGTTCACAAACTCCGAACAATGCCTCGGCCACCGCTTCTACCAGCGCAGACACGCCGAAGAACCCCCGCCCCGAACTACGGCTGCAGTACTAGCTCGACCGATCGCCCGCTAAGCCACACCGGCATTGAGCGCGCGCTATTTTTCCTCAGACCCGATTCCGCGAGTAAGCGGGCGACACGCGCTGGAAGTTGGCGATGGGTGCCATTGCCGCATAGGACAATTGGCTTGTGACTAGCGATAGTCTTAGTGGCGCAGGAAGGCACCCATCTGGTGAGTAGAATACGCAATCGAAAAGCTGCGGGGAAGCGGTCGCTGGGGCGTGTTCGTATCGGCCGGTCAGATCCGTCGGTATCCGGAAACACGGGAATGATCGCAGTCACCGAGCTGCTGGACCGGCTGGATGTGATTGGGCGAAGCGAAGTGCATCACATACCCGATCGCCATAGCCTTTCCGTGATGCACCGTGGCTGCGGTGCCGAGCAGGAATGGCAGATCCATGCGGGTCAGCTTGAGTTCGCTGGCTGCGCGCATAACGGTGGTCAAAACCAGCGTGCCGAAGAACGCACCGGCCAGAGTTGCCCAGATGCTCACCGGCCCATCTTTTCGACAAGCGCCGCGATGGTGCAGGCGGCATTGATCAGCGCCAGATGGGTAAGCCCCCGAGGCAGGTTGCCGAGAAACGCCCCGGTCACCGGGTCGACTTCTTTGCTGAAGAGGCCGACGTCGTTGGGCAGCCCTACAAGCGCATCCATCAGTTCGATCGCCTCGCCAACGCGTCCCGCCCGGGCGAGCGACTCGGCGAGCCAGAACGAACACGACAGAAACGCTCCTTCGGCGCCTGCGACTCCGTCGGAACCCTGGTAGCGCCGCACGTAGGGGCCCTTTCGCAGCTCGGTGTTCACTGCATCAATGGTGGCCCGCATAACGGCATCACCGCCGCCGGTGTATCCGTGCAAAAGCCCGTGCGCTCTACGGCACGGGCTCCACCGTCGAGCCGATACAGCACGCGCAGCCGCGGATGGGTTAACTGGGTGGCGTGCATCAGCCACCAGAGGTAGGCGTGGGCCTCTGTCATGCAACCAAGCCGCAGAAAGGCGCTGAGAGTGAAGGCCAAGTTGCGGATACAGGAGTAGCGGTAGTCCCAGTTACGTTCGCCCCCAAGATTTTCTGGCAGAGATGAGGTGGCGGCCGCAGCGATCGCACCGGAGGGCGCGAAGACCAGCAGTTTGATCGCCAGTGCGCTGCGCAGCATTGCGTCGGGCCATCGGCCCAGGTGGGTGCGGACTGCGCACCAGTCGCGCCACCCGGCCACGGTGCGCGCCAACCGGGCGTCGCAGTCGGCACGAGCCGGCAGCACCAGCGGCTCCTAGTGTCCTGCGCCGTTAATTCGTTCAATTAATCGGCCGAGGGATTCGAGGATCTGTTCGGCAGTTTTGGTCCATACGAACGGTTTTGGGTTCTCGTTCCAGGCTCTGGCCCAGGCGCGGATGTCTTTTTCCAGGGCTTGAACGCTGCGGTGATCGCCGCGTTCGAGCATTTGGCGGGTTAGTTCGGCGAACCACCGTTCGACCTGGTTGATCCAGCTGGAATAGGTTGGCGTGTAGTGCATGTGGAAGCGTGGGTGGTTGTCCAGCCAGGTCGCCACGGTGGGTGCCTTGTGGGTGC
>NZ_JBYCKY010000198.1:0-2361 GCF_057473605.1 Mycobacterium sp. TH-M82
ATGGCCCGGCTGGTACGCACTCGGCGCGAGGGCACCACGATCTTCTACAGCGTGGAAAACGAGCATGTTTGCCAACTGGTCACCGATGCCGTTTTCAACGCCGAGCATGCCGGCCCAGGGGTGCCGTCGCATCACCGCACCGGTAGCAACTTGCAGGCGGTTGCCGAGCAGGCGTTGGTCCCCAAGGGCCGACGAGTCAACGAATGAAGGGAATGAAAAATCATGACGCACCACAACCACGGCCACGAACCGCATGCGCACGAACACAGCCACGGCGAGGTGACCCACACCCACGACCACGCGGATGCACACAACCACGACCATGTGGAGCACGAGCACGCCCACACCCACGAGGACGGGACCGAGCACACCCATCCGCACGTGCACCAGGTCGGGCTTGAGGAACTGCACACCCACGCCCACGCCTGACAACAGGCCCCGCACTACCGCGTCAGGAATCCCCTGCTCCCACATGGGAGCAGGGGATTTTCCACGTCGCCGGGCCTCTAGCCGCCGCTGGCCGACGGTGATGCAACTCGGTATAAACACTGGTGGGCGCGGACGGGATCGAACCGCCGACCGCTGGTGTGTAAAACCAGAGCTCTACCACTGAGCTACGCGCCCCGCCCCGGGCAGGCTACCCGGCTGGGCGTAGGGCATCAAAACGCGAACGTGCGCAAACCCGGTCAGCCCGCGGCGTGTCGGACCGGGGGTCACGCACGCTCGCGCGGGCGGAGCAGAGCCGGCGTCAGCGCCTGCCCGTCCGCGACTTGGGCTGCACCAGCCGGCTGGCGCTCCAGTCGCCGAGGCTGACCGACGAAGTCGGCATCAGGCCGGCGGTGGGCGCCGACTCCGCGATCTCGGCGGGCAGCACGTGACCGGGCCGGCCGGTCTTCGGTGTCAGCACCCAGACCACGCCGTCGTCAGCCAGCGGGGCGATCGCGTCCATCAGGGTGTCCACCAGGTCCCCGTCGCCGTCCCGCCACCACAGCAGGGCCACGTCGACCACCTCGTCGGTGTCTGTGTCGTAGAGCAGTTCGCCGCCGCAGGCATCTTCGACGTCGGCCCGGATATCGTCGTCGGTGTCCTCGTCCCAGCCCCACTCCTGGACAACCTGCCGGCTGTGGATGCCGAGTTTGTGTGCGTAGTTCGGCGCGTTACCCGCCGCGACCACCGTGCGACTCCTCCTTTTACCTTCGACCGTCCGCGCATTGTGCGCTCGGTGTCACCGCCGCACAGCAGGACAGTATCCCACGCGAGGGGTCGATAACCCCAGTAGGTCTCAGTAGGCCCTGCACAGCTGCATCCCCCTCGCCCTGACGGTGTTGAGCTGATCCGTGCGGGAGTTGTACTGCGATGTCGACACGTGACCGGCGATCGCGTCGGCCACCCCGCGCGCCGCGGCGACATAGGAGTTGAATGCTTCGTGCAGCTCGGTCGAGAGCGTGTCATTGATGAGATGGGAAACCTCGTCGGCGCTGTGGTTGAGCGCGTCGACAGCCGGACCCTCGGTTGCGCCGGTGTCGCCACCCTTGTTGAGGGCGGAGACGTATCTGTTGACGGTCTCGATGGCGTCGCTGCTCGTCTTTGCGAACGTGACGCACGCGCCGCGCACCGCTCGCGTGGTCAGCGTCTGCTGCCGCTGAGATTCGCGCAGGCTCGACGTCGCCGCCGACGCCGACACCGACTCGGAGACCCACGAGCGGTAGGCGGGCGCCGCGGACGTGTCCACGTCCGCCGTGCCGCCGATGATGTTGGTGCAACCGATGACTCCCATCGCCAGCGCAGCGGCGATGCCGATCACCAAGGCACCGGTCCGGGCGCGCACCCCCGCCCGCCTGCGCGGGTGCCATCCGTTCAGCACAGCCTCTGACGTTACCGGGTCGCTGCCGATGCGGCACGATAGAGGGACCCCCACCGAGGAGCAGTGCGTTGACTACCGAGTTCGGGCGCCATGACCTGGCCAAAAGCGCAAGCAACACAGGTGAATCCGACCGTGTCCGGGTGATCCGGGAGGGTGTGGCGTCCTACCTGGCCGACATCGACCCGGACGAGACCGCGGAATGGCTGGAGTCCTTCGAAGAACTGCTGGCCCGCTCCGGGCCAGCGCGGGCCCGCTACCTGATGCTGCGGCTGCTGGAACGCGCCGGCGAGCAGCGGGTGGCTATACCTGCGCTGACGTCCACCGATTACGTCAACACCATCCCGACCGATCTGGAGCCGTGGTTTCCCGGCGAGGAAGAGGTCGAACGTCGCTACCGGGCCTGGATCCGCTGGAACGCGGCCATCATGGTGCATCGCGCACAGCGGCCCGGCGTCGGCGTGGGTGGTCATATCTCGACGTACGCCTCGTCGGCGTCG
>NZ_JBYCKY010000199.1:0-1117 GCF_057473605.1 Mycobacterium sp. TH-M82
GAGTCCACGTCCCCATCGGCCACCACCGCTACGCACACGTAGTAGCGGGCTCCCCTGCCCGACTCGTCGACGAACGCCTGAGCGGTCACCGGTCAACTGGATATTACGGCTGGCGAGAGCCGCCGTTCCGGGGTTGGGTGAGCCACTGTTCCGCTGTGGGGTGAGCCACTGCGACGCTGTCGGGTGAGCCGCGGCGCTGCTTCTGGTGTTGTGGGTGCGACCGTTCGTCGGTCCGTGTCGTTGGGATGCGGACGTGACGAAAGGGGTCGCCTTCGATGGTCGACTACAAACAGATCCTGCGGCTACGCGCCGAAGGGGTGAGCCAGCGCGGTATCGCGGATGTGCTGGGCTGCTCCCGGAACACGGTGGCGGCCGTATTCGCCGCCGCAACCGCGGCCGGCGTGGGCTTCGGGGAGGTGGCCGACCTCGCCGCCGATGAGGTCCGCCACCTGCTGCTGCCCGAACCGGCCAGGCCGGACTCTGACCGTGTGGCGCCGGATTTCGAGTATGTGCACCGCGAACTGGGGCGTCCGTCGGTGACGCTGCTGCTGTTGTGGAACGAGTATGTTGCGGCCTGCCGGGCCTGCGGCGGGGTTCCGTATCGGTATTCGTTTTTCAACGAACAGTACCGCCGCTGGGTGGCCTCGACGGGGGCGTCGATGCGTATTCAGCGCACCCCGGGCGAGTCCATCGAGGTCGACTGGGCCGGTGATGCGATGAGCTTCGTCGATCCGCTCAGCGGCGCCCCGACCGATGCGTGGTTGTTCGTGGCCGCGCTGTCGTTTTCGGCCTTCACGTATGTGGAGGCGTTCACCGATATGACGCTGGTTTCGTGGGCGTGTCATTCCATCTGTGTAAGTCCGGGGTGGTCCATCATCGGACCGCCGTTGGGCGGACAGAAGGAGTGTTTTGTGACCAAGACCATGCAGATGCCGGCTGAGGAGACGACCGCGGCGCGGCGGCTGGCCGAGATGTTCACCGAAGAGACGCTGGACTCGTTGATTAAGGATGCGGTGAAGACCGGGACCCCGATCGACGGCGCGGACGGTTTGCTGAACCAGCTGACTAAGGCCGTGCTGGAGCGGGCGCTGAATGCGGAGCTAACCCACCATCTGGG
>NZ_JBYCKY010000200.1:0-6498 GCF_057473605.1 Mycobacterium sp. TH-M82
TCGCGGGTCTCGAAGGAGCGCTGCCGCAGCCGTCCGGTCACGACCACCCGTGCTCCGCGGGTGAGGCTTTCGGCCACGTTCTCAGCCGCCTCGCGCCAGACGCTACACCGCATGAACAGGGCTTCGCCGTCCTTCCATTCGCCGCTCTGGCGGTCATAGATGCGTGGCGTCGACGCCACGGTGAAGTTCGCCACGGCCGCGCCGGACGGAATGAATCGCAGCTCGGGGTCCGCGGTCAGGTTTCCGACGACAGTAACGGTGGTTTCACCAGCAGCCACGGGGGCCTCCTGAAGTTGATTGCCTGTCTTCGGGCGAGCCTACGCACCGGACGACGCGGTGCCTAGTCAGCCCAGTCACATCCGTCACCCGGACGTCACGACTTGTCGACGCGCATCACCTTGGTGCGCAGCACGGATTCGTTCAGGTTGAGTTGACGGTCGAGTTCGGATACCGACGCCGGGGCCGCCTTCACGTCGACAACGGCGTAGATACCCTCGGCATGCTTGGCGATCTCATACGCCAGCCGACGCTTGCCCCAGATGTCGACCTTGTCGACGGTGCCGCCGTCCTTGCGGATGACGTTGAGGAAGGCCTCCAGCGACGGTGCCACGGTGCGCTCGTCGAGGGTGGGGTCGAGGATGACCATGATTTCGTAGGGACGCATGCGTACCTCATCACCTCCTATGGTCGTGTGCGGCCACGGACTGCTGTGTGGTTCCCCGTGGCAGGAGGGTCGCCTGCGCCGGCAACGCGTTCAGGCTACCGGACACCTACTCGGCTGGCGAAATCGTGCCCGCTTCACCGCAGGCTCCACTCCCTCACCACGGGCTCGACGGCGCAGCCCGCCGATCACCTTACTTTCGGCCGGCCAGCGCGTAGCCGGGCGCGGCCGGCCGCAGCCAGGCGGGTAACCAGACCGGCGGGTAATCGGGCGCCCGGTCGAACACCCCGCCGGCCGGGTCGTCCAGCCGGCCGTGCCAGCGCACCAGATCCTGACCGGGCCGGTAGATCTGGCGGATCACCAACGCGCACAACCCCAGCACCGCGACATCACGCAGCAGCACGGTAGCGGTGAACCACTGCTCGGGCAGCCCACGGTTTTCGACGCTGTACAGGTAGTACATTCGCGGCACCCATACCAGCGCATCGACGGTCATCCACGCCAGCAGGACCCGGCGGTGCGGCACGGCCAACACCGCCAGCGGCACCAGCCACAGCGAGAACTGCGGACTCCACACCTTGTTCGTCAGCAGGAACGCGGCCACCACCAGAAATATCAATTGGCTCAACCGTGGCCGGGCCGGCGCGGTCAGCGCGACATAGCCGATCCCCGCACAGCAGAGCGCGAACAGCACCGTCACCACCGTGTTGAGCACTATCGGCGGCTGCCAGAAGCCCAGTCCGGCGTCGAAACCCGGCCACCCGGTGAACGACTTCACCACGTTGAACACCGAGTCCATGTCGTCGCCGCGGCGGGTGTTCAGCCGAAAGAACTCCGACCAGCCGCGGGGAAACAGCGCCAGCACCGGAAGGTTCACTCCCAGCCAGGTGGCAGCCGCCGCCACCGCGGTCCTCACCGCCGCACGCAACCGTCCGGTGCGCAGCCCCAGCACCAGCAGCGGCCCCAGGAACAGCGCCGGGTAGAGCTTGGCCGCCGCACCCAGGCCGATCAGCACGCCGGCCCCGACCGGTCTTCGCCGCGCCCAGGCCAGCAACCCGCAGATAGCGAACGCCGTTGGCAGCGCGTCGAAGTTGGTGAAGATCTGAAAGATCACCAGCGGAGACGCCGCCACCAGCGCCGCGTCCCAGATCCGCCGGCCCGCCAAACCGGCGGTGGCCCACACCGTAGCCAGCCACGCCAGTGCCAGCCCGAACGCGGCGACGTCGAAGAACACCACCACCTCGGCGACCCCGCCGGCTCTGCTCACCCATCCCACCGGGATCAGCTTGGTTACCTCGGTGTAGGTCTTGGCCAGCGCCATCGCCGTGTACTGGTAGACCCCGGTCAGCACCGGGTATTCCATGTAGCGCACCGCGGGCCGGCCGTCGTAGCGGGTCTGCGGCTTGCCGGACGGATCGGTCTCGACCCAGCTGGACTTGTACGGAAACTTGCCCTGGCTCAACAGCTCCGCGCCGTAGAGCGGCACCGTGTCGGAGTAGCACAGTTGGTAGTAGGCCCGTTCGTGGTCCCAGTTGGCGACCCGCTGATCCGGAGGGCCGGTTCCGACGGTCTGCAGACACGGCGCTTTGGTCGTCCACCCCAGCGCCAAGAAGACCACGGCGATCGCGAACATCACCCGTACCGGCGTGCAGAACCGGGCCCGCCCGATCAGCGCGTGGCGGCCGACCGGCCCGCCGATCGTGTTCGCGCACGCGTGGCCCAGCGGGTCGGTGCGGCTGGGAAAGTCGCGGCCGTCGGCGCTGCGCAGGTCAGCGGCGAGCGGCCGCGGCGACACAGTGACACGGCGCGGTGCGGGGTCGATCACGGCGGCGGCGGTGGCGGGGACTCCGACGGCCCTGGCGGGGGCGGCGGGGACTCCGACGCGCCCGGCGCCCGTGACGCCTCCGGCGGCCCGGGCGGCGCCGGCGGCCCGGGCGGCAGAACCTGGGACGGGCCGGGCGGCACCATCGGAATGGTGGTGGGCGGTCCGATCGGGATGACAACTCCGGGCGCTATCTCGATGGTCGGCTGGATGACGGTCTCTGGGGGCGGCGGGGGTTCCTCCAGCGGCGGTGGCGGAGGCGGCGGTGCGGCCGGAACCCCGGCGTACCCTCCGATCTCGGCCGGTTTGGGGAAGGACTCGATGTCGGTGCCGTTCAGCGCTCCGTCCATGGTCGCCTTCCAGATGTCGGCCGGCAGGCCCGCACCGTACACCGGTCCGCCCCACCGACTTTTCAGTGGCTCGTCGCCGGTGGCGGTGCCGACCCACACCGCCGTCGCCAGCGACGGCGTGTAGCCGACCATCCAGGCATCCTTGTTGTCGCCGGTGTCGCCCAGTTGCGTGGTGCCGGTCTTGGCCGCGGACGGCCGGCCGCCGGCCAGGTTGTGCCCGCGCGACCAGCCGGCAATCGGCTCCATGGCCGCTGTGACGTTGTCGGCCACCGCCTTGGGGATACGCTGTTCGCCGGCGGTGTCGGCGGTGCCGGCGGTGCCGGCGTCGAAGAGCACCCGGCCGTCTGCGTCGACGACCTTCTGCACGAAGTGCGGCGGATGGTAAACGCCCGAGTCGGCCAGCGTGGCGTACGCCGACGCCATGTCGATCACCCGGGTTTGATACTGGCCCAGGACAACCCCGCCTTCGGGTGGACCGCCCTTGCCGTCCTGCGACAGGGTGTGCGCTACGCCGGGGAAACTCTGAGCGACGCCGGCCCGATGGGCTGCGTCGGCGACGTCCTGCGCACCGTTCTTCAGCTTGAGCATCAACCGGTAGTATCCGGTGTTCAGCGAGCGTTTGAGCGCCTCGGCGATATTGCAGACGCCGCAGCTGTCGCCCTCGGCGTTGGTGATCTTGATCCGGCCGTGTTCGATGGCCAACGGGGCGCTGTCTACCTGATAACCCAGGCCGATGCCCTGCTCCAGCGCGGCCACCAGCGCGAACACCTTGAACGACGACCCGGTCTGCAGCCCGGCCTGGGCGAAGTCGAACCCGTTGGGGTCGGAACCGCCGTAGTAGGCCCGCACGGCCCCGCTGCGCGGGTCGATGGCCACCACCGCGGCTCGCATGTCCGGATTCTGCCCGTCTTGCCCGCCCTGTCCGTCGAGGTACTTCGCCACCGCCTGCTCGGCGGCCTGCTGGGCGCGGGTGTCGATGGTGGTGGTGATCTGCAGCCCCTGCGTGTTCAGCGTCTGCTCATCGATGTTGAACAGACCGAGCAGCTCCTTGATCACCTGGCGCTCGATCAGACCGTTGGGCCCGGTGATCAGGTTCTGTGAACGGGCCTGCTCGGTCGGCACGGTCTCCGGAAACACCTGCGCGGCACGGTCACTCGGCGACAATGCCTCCGTCTCCACCATGCCGTCGAGCACCCAGTTCCACCGAATGGCCGCCCGCTCCGGGTCGACCGCGGGATCCAGGGCGGACGGTCGCTGGATCACCGCCGCCAACAGCGCTCCTTGCGCGACGTCGAGTTGCGAGACCGGTTTGTCGAAGTACGCCTTGGCCCCTGCCGCGATGCCGTAGGCGCCACGTCCGAAGTAGATGATGTTCAGGTAGGCCTGCAGCACCTCGTCCTTGGACCATGCCCCGGACATCTTGGTGGCGATGACGAGTTCCTTTGCCTTGCGGATCAGTCCGCCCACCCCGACGCGCCGCGATCCGACCAACGCGTTCTTGACGTACTGCTGCGTGATGGTCGACCCGCCCTGCGTGTCGCCGCCGAAGACGTTGTTGCGCATCGCACGGATAAACCCGGCCGGTGAAAAGCCGGGGTTGGAGTAGAAGTTACGATCCTCGGCGGCCAGCACCGCGTTTCGCACGTGCATCGGCACCTGGTCAAGGTTAATGTCGACGCGATTGCCTTCCGGCGGAATGATTTTGGCAAGCTCGGAGCCGTCGCTGGCCAGGATCGTCGACACTTGATTGGTGCGGATTTCCTCGGGCCGGGGGATGTCGACAACGACATAGGCCATCGCGAACGTGACGACCGGCAGAACCAACAGCACAGCGGCGGTGATGCTCAGCCCCCGCCGGACCCACCGCCAATTCAGCCGCCGCAGGTCCTGCCGCAGCGCCGCGAGGATGTCGGCCCCGCTGGGCCGGGCGGGACCGGGCTGCGGGCGTCCACCGGACAGCGGATGGCCGTCACCGGTTCGCCGCGGACGCTGCCCCGGCGAGAATCCGGACCCGCTCAGCGCCTGCTCGCCTTCCTCCGGCCCAGCTTCCAGCGCCGCCTTGACGGCCTCGATCGGATCCCGCAGAGCCGGTGGGAGGTCGTCGGCCACGCGCGGAAGGATCGCGGTCGACCCGTCGTCGGAGGAAGCAGACCAACCGACCGCTGATCCGGTCCGGGTCTGGGTATCCGGCCGACCCTGATTGCCCGAGCTGTCCTGGTTATTCACTGGCCGTGCGTGCGCCGTCGCGCGCTGTCCGCCTGCCCGGGGAGCCCCTCGGCGGGCGCGCGGCACCGAGCACATACGACTTCACCAGGTGATTCCAGCTGCAGGTACGGCACACCTCGACTACATGCACGGAGAACTCCGCGTAGCGGGCGGCGAGCAGGACCAACTCCTCGGCGGTGCGCGCTGACCCGGACACCGCGCCCAAGTGGTCACCGAACACCCACGACACCAGCGTCAGCTGCTCTTTGCGGCAGATGGGGCACACCACCGAACTGGTCTTCCCGTGAAATCTGGCGGCGCGCAGCAGATACGGGTTGGCATCACACACCTCGGACACCCCGGTGCGTCCGCAATACACCTCAGCCAGCAGGGAGCGGCGCCGAAGCGCGTAATCCACCACCTGTCGCTGCAATCGCACGGTGACCAGAGTACGACGTGCGGTCGCGTGCGCAGAGGCGAACTGCAGCGGACCGTGACGATCGTCGGCCGCCGGCCATACCCGCAGCTTGGCGTCGGTTATATCGGCGCGATACTATGGCGCGAAGCGTCGGACCAGTAGTGGACCAGTAGCAGACCAGTAGCAGACCAGTAGCGCCCCAGCAGCAGCTCAGCAAAGGAGGTGGCTCGGTGCTCGAGCTCGCCATCCTGGGACTTCTGTTAGAGTCGCCCATGCACGGCTACGAGTTGCGCAAACGACTGACCGGTTTACTCGGGGCGTTTCGTGCTTTCTCTTACGGCTCGCTGTACCCCGCCCTGCGGCGCATGCAGGCCGCGCGGCTGATCGTCGAGGACGCCGCACCGGCCGGTACCCCGGTGCGCCGGGCCCGGCGGGTGTACCGGCTGACCGACGCCGGCCGCCGGCGCTTCGCCGAGCTGGTGGCCGACACCGGTCCGCAGAATTACACCGACGACGGTTTCGGAGTGCACTTGGCCTTCTTCAACCGCACCCCCGCCGCGGCGCGGATGCGCATTCTGGAAGGTCGTCGCCGCCAGGTTGAAGAGCGTCGCGAAGGCCTGCGCAACGCGGTGACGAGGACCGGCAGCTCGTTCGACCGGTACACCCGTCAGCTGCACCAGCTCGGGCTGGAGTCCAGCGAGCGGGAAGTCAAGTGGCTCAATGAGCTGATCGCGGCCGAACGCGTCGCGCAAGGCGGAGCCGAACAGACGTGAGCAAGCCCGGGTGAAGGCCCGGCGACCCGGTTACGGCATGACATCGGTGGAAGTGAGGAGAACGTCGAAATGAGTGAGCAAACCACGCCAGCGGCGGTACCGGAGGTGCGCGTCGCCATTGTCGGTGTCGGCAACTGCGCGTCCTCGCTGGTGCAGGGCATCCAGTACTACGCCGACGCCGACGACACGGCGTCGGTGCCCGGCCTCATGCACGTGCGGTTCGGCCCGTATCACGTGCGCGATGTCAAGATCGTCGCGGCGTTCGACGT
>NZ_JBYCKY010000201.1:0-4306 GCF_057473605.1 Mycobacterium sp. TH-M82
AGGACGGCCGGCTCACCGACGGGCAGGGCCGCACGGTGGACTTCAAGAACACCGTGCTGATCTTCACCTCCAACCTCGGTACCGCCGACATCTCCAAGGCGGTCGGCCTGGGCTTCACTCAAGGCGGTGGGGAGAACGACTACGAGCGGATGAAGCTGAAGGTCAACGACGAGCTGAAGAAGCACTTCCGGCCCGAGTTCCTCAACCGCATCGATGACATCATCGTCTTCCACCAGCTGACCCGCGACGAGATCATCGCGATGGTCGACTTGATGGCCGGCCGGGTGGCCACGGCGCTCAAGGCCAAGGACATGACACTCGAGCTCACCGACTCCGCGAAATCGCTGCTGGCCAAGCGCGGGTTCGACCCGGTGCTCGGTGCTCGTCCGCTGCGGCGAACCATCCAGCGCGAGATCGAGGATCAGCTCTCGGAGAAGATCCTGTTCGATGAGGTCGGCCCGGGCCAGGTGGTCACCGTCGACGTGGACAACTGGGACGGGGAATCCTCCGCCGAAGATGCGGTGTTCACCTTCACCGGCACCCGCAAGCCAGCGGAAGCGACCCAGGGCGACTCGGCCGACCTAGCCAAGGCCGGTGCCCACAGCGCAGGTGGTGCGCACGGCGTGTCGGCCGACGAATAGCTGGTAGCTGACCGAGCGACCGGCTAAGGCGCCGTCGGCAGCAGCGCGAAGGCCCGTTCGGCGATCTGCAGCAGCCAGCCGGTCACGGCCTTACCGTGGTCACGCCGCCAGTTCAACTGGAAGCTGACCACCCACGCCTGCCCGGCCTTGTCGACCGCGTACCAGCTGAACGTCAGGTCGCCAGGCAACCCACCGGCTTTCGCGGCGACATAGGGCCACTCGGTGCGGCTCAGCCCGATGCCGCTGACGGTGGCCATGATTTGTTTGACCGGTGCGGCCTTGCCGACCGCACCGGTTTGCAGTGCGGCGTGCACCCGGCAGATGTCCTCGGCGCTGCCGTACCACTCGGCGCCATACGTCGACGCCGGGATGTGCGCGCGGGCCGGATCAGGTTGGTATGGGCGGGAATTGGCTTGCTGTAGCAGCTTTGCCCGGTCCTGTGGCGAGCCCCGCTGCCATTGCTCGCGCAGGTCTGGCTCGCCCCAGCCGACCGAGAACAGCTCGTACATGGTGGGAAACGGCATCATGCTGGCCGGATCGTGGTGCCCGGCCCTGGCCAGAGCCTTCTCAACGGCGTGCGTGCCCACGTGGGCGATCAGCAGGTCGGTGGCCATGTTGTCACTGGTGGCGATCATCTTCTCGGCAGCCGTTCGCACCGATACCCGAGCCCCGTCGGGCAGTTCCTCCAATCCCGAGGACCCCACCACTTTGGCCCGTCCGGTGATGGTCAGCTGGTCGTCCCAGGACAGCGTCCCGGCCTTGACCGCATCCGCCACCGCCAGTAACACGTACAGCTTGAAAATCGATGCAAGTGGCAGAGATTCGCCTGCGCTGGTACCTGCTACCGGTTGGCAGACCCCATCGTCGACCCGGGAAGCCTGATAGGAATACCGGGCACCGGTCCGGCCGAGTACCGCGTCGACGTCGCGCCACGAGGCGATCGGCGGGGTTTGGGTGGTGGCCCGGAACCGGTCCACCATCCCGTCGTCGTCGGTGTGGATTTCGACGTCTTGGCGGGCGCCGTAGGAGGTGATCAGGTGCAGCGTGGCCGCGCCGGCCCGGGCGTCGACGCCGGCCACGTCGAACGGGCGATCCCACCACAGCGACTCCATCGTGGTGACGACCTCGTCGACGACGTCCGGGGCCGCCAGCGTGCGCACTCCGACCGGGCCGATAGGCCAGTCGGAGTTCAGCATGTCGATGGTCTGCTTGGCCCGTAGGCCCGACGGGGTCCTGGTGTCGATGCCCACCCGGGTGTTCAAAGGGCCCGCGGGCGGCGCGAGGGCCGGGGCGCAGCCGACGACGGGTGCGGCGGCCAGCGTGGCGGCGATCGTCGACGCCAGCACGCGTCGCCGCACCGCGCTACACCTGCGCGCTCGGCCCGGCGCCAACGCTGTAGGCAACCTCGAATTCCAGCAGCGACGCGCCGGTCGCGACCGGTTTGTCGTGGCCGCTGTGCGCCGCGGCGCCCTGGTGGGTCGCCCAGTCCTGGAACGCCTCGTCGGACTCCCACTGGGTCACCACGAAATAACGTTCCTCGCCTCTGACTGGGCGCAACAGCTGAAAGCCGAGGAACCCCGCGGCGTTGTCAACAGTGTGCGCCCGGTTGGCGAACCGCTTCTCCAGTTCGGGACCCGCACCCGGGGGCACCTCGATTGCGTTGATCTTCACCACTGACATGCGGACAGGCTACCGTGCCGCCCACCCGGACGGGCCGGCACAGGATGGTTCTGCAAGATAGCACTCATGCGCGGCGCGCCGGCTGATCTGCTGACCTACCGCGGCGGATGGGGCGAGCCGCTGATTCTGGTACACGGCCTGATGGGCCGCGGCAGCACCTGGTCGCGTCAGCTGCCGTGGCTGACCCGGCTGGGTGAGGTCTACACCTACGACGCCCCGTGGCACCGGGGCCGCGACACCGCCGAGATGTATCCGATCAACACCGAACGCTTCGTCGTCGACCTGGCCGATGCGGTGGCGCCGCTCGGGGTGCCGGTGCGCCTGGTCGGCCATTCGATGGGGGCGTTGCACTCGTGGTGCCTGGCCGCGCGGCATCCCGGGCTGGTCTCCGCGCTGGTCGTGGAGGACATGGCACCGGATTTCAGGGGCCACACCACCGGGCCGTGGGAGCCGTGGCTTCATGCGCTGCCGGTCGAATTCAACGGTGTCGAGCAGGTATTCGCTGAGTTCGGTGACGTCGTGGGGCGGTACTTCCTGGAATCCTTCGACCGTACATCAACCGGTTGGCGGTTGCATGGCCACGTTTCGCAATGGATCGAGATCGCCGCCGAGTGGGGAACTCGCGACTACTGGGCACAGTGGCGGGCGGTGCGTTCGCCGACGTTGCTCATCGAGGCCGGTAACTCGGTCACTCCCCCCGGGCAGATGCTCAAGATGCATGCAACCGGTTATCAGACCAGCTATCTGCGTGTCGCCGACGCGGGTCACCTGGTTCACGACGAGGCGCCGAAGGTCTATCGGGAGGCGGTCGAATCCTTTCTGACCCGGTTGCTGAATTGACCGCCGGGTCTGGCGGCCCTCACAGGTGCTCACCGGGCAGGGC
This sequence comes from Mycobacterium sp. TH-M82, assembly GCF_057473605.1. Taxonomy (NCBI): domain Bacteria; kingdom Bacillati; phylum Actinomycetota; class Actinomycetes; order Mycobacteriales; family Mycobacteriaceae; genus Mycobacterium; species Mycobacterium sp. TH-M82. The sequence goes on from NZ_JBYCKY010000201.1 coordinate 3,205, forward strand.
GAAGAGACCGCCGGCAGTCTGGCGCACCAGACCGTCGAGCAGCAGCGATGCCAGGGCCCGTTCCCGCTGGGCGTTGTCGGTTAGCCATGCCGCATCCAGTTGGGCTCGGCTCACAGGAGAGTCATTGGCCCGCAGCACATCCAGCAGCCGACCCCGCGCCTGGCGGTCGGTGCCGGCATAGCGCTGACTGCGGCGCCCAGCGTCGTCCGCCGGCGGGTAGCCGGCCTCGCTCCAGCCGCATGAGCTCAGCGGACACGCCCCGCAGCGCGGTGCTCGTGCGGTGCACACCGTCGCGCCCAGCTCCATCAGCGCCGCGGAAAACCGTGGTGCGCTGCCGTCGTGCGGCAGCAGAGCGGCTACGTCGGTGTGATCGCGGGCCGGCGACGGCCGGCCGGCGTCAGCGCGCCCGTGTACCACGCGAGCCACCACCCGCCGAACATTGGTGTCCACCACCGCAACCGGCTGGTGGTATGCGAAGCAGGCCACCGCGTGCGCGGTGTAGCTACCGACACCGGGCAGCCGTTGCAGGGTTTCCACGTCGTCGGGAACCACGTCGGCGAAATCTCGGGCGATCACGGCGGCGCACTGGTGCAGGCGTTTGGCCCGGCGCGGGTAGCCCAGCTTGCCCCAGGCCCGCAGCACATCGGCGGGTGTCGCGGCGGCAGTCGCTGAAGCGGTGGGCCAGCGCGCCACCCATTGCGGCCAGACTCCAAGCACCCGCGCCACCGGGGTCTGTTGCAGCATGAATTCGCTGACCAGGATCTGCCATGCGCTGACGCCGGGGTCACGCCAGGGCAGGTCCCGCCGGGACGCTTTGTAGAAGGCCAGCAGCTCGTCGGCGCTGATTTTCATCGGATGCTCATCAGGACGCGGCACAATGGCAACCATGCCGAACACCAGCCCGGTAACCGCCTGGAAAGCACTCAAGGAGGGTAACGGGCGATTCGTCGCCGGCCGGCCCGCACATCCCAACCAGGACGTCGGGCGCCGGGACGCCCTGGTCGGCGGACAGCAGCCGACGGCGGTGGTGTTCGGTTGCGGCGACAGCCGGGTGGCCGCCGAGATCATCTTCGACCAGGGTCTGGGCGACATGTTCGTGGTG
>NZ_JBYCKY010000202.1:0-1819 GCF_057473605.1 Mycobacterium sp. TH-M82
GACCGCGCCGATCAGCGCCGCCTTCGCGGGGGCCGGGACCCGGCCCAGCGCGGCGACGTGGTCGACGAACCACAGCACCAACCGGTTGTAGGCGGCACCCAGCGCTCCGGTCAGCAGGCCGAAGGCGACGAAGAGCGGCAACCACACCAGGTCGGGGGGCCCGATCGGTGCCACCTGGAAGTCGGGGTGGTTGCCCAGGACGAGCCGGGAGCACCCGACGGCGGCCGACGCCCCGATGAGCGTGGCCAGCACGGTCTTCACCCGGAACGACTTCGTCACCTCTTCGAGGGTGAACAGGGTGCCGCCGATGGGGGCGTTGAAGGCGACCGCGAGTCCCGCCCCGCCCAGCGCCGTCTGCATCATCCTGACCTCGGAGTCGGGCAGCCGGGCCCGGCGTGCGGTCTCGGCGCCGATCGCCGCACCCATGTGCACCGTCGGGCCCTCGCGGCCCAGCACCAGCCCGGAACCGATCGCCAGCAGGCCGCCGACGAACTTCGCGGGCAGCAAGCGGATCAGGGGTGGCCGGGCGTCGCCCCGGAAGACCGCCTCGACGTGCTGGATCCCGCTGCCGGCGGCCAGGGGTTCCCACCGCACGACCAGCGCGGCCAGGGTGGCGCCGGCCGCGGCGGCGGCCAGCGGAACCAGCCAACCCGGGCCGGGCAGCCGGTGTGCCCAGTCCACGAAGTCGACGCGCAGGTGCTCGGCGGCCTGCAGACACCAGCGAAAGGCGCCGCCGACAAAACCGATGGCCACGCCGGCGACGGTCGCCGCGACGCAGATGAGCAGCGCGCCCCGCATCGAATCGTCGGGCTGGCCGGCACCTCCCGTCGGCGCGGTCATCAACCGTCCTCCTTCGACGCTGGGCAAACCCGACCGGCACCCAGTCTCTCAGATCGGCGGTCGCGACCAGACAGGCGCGTCCCGCAGGACGGTACACACCGCCGGCATGGCGACCAGGCGGCGGTTTGGGATCCGGGAGAGACCTGCGACGGGAAATCCGCCGAATGCGTCGATCAGGACCCGGCTGACCGCCGCCCGCGGGGCCACCCGATGATCCGGCTCCGGCCAGATTCGATCCGAGCGCCGAATCAGATTAGACTGCAACGCTTTTCACGCTGCAACCGCTACCGCGTTGCGCTCTGCTACAGCCGTGGCCGCGGGAGTCGAAGTGATGACGCCATAATCGCGGGCCAGTTCAGCGATGCGGGGGCCCCGTCGCGAATCGCACAGCACAAGCCGTGCGTCGGCACCCTCGGGTACCCGTCGCGGTGTTGGGTCGACAACCAGCCTGCACACTGTTCTCTGCGAACGACTTTGACGACTGATCACGGCAGACGGCGACAGTTCGGGGATCGCAGTCCTACGCACGGGCTCCGTCGGCCGAAGGCCCGCCTGGGCACCCAGGCCCTCAGGAAGCCGACGCCGCCGGTCCGACCACGACGTCGAAGTATCCGACTCGTCGCTCACCTTGAGCCCGTGTAGCTCGACGGCAGGCCCGCGGGTCGCTACCGATGCCTGGCCGTCATCTTCCCCCCACTCGCGGCTGATTCCCAGGCTCGGCCATCGCAGTCGACAGGACAACCGCGTCGTCGTGGAGGATGATTGGGCGATGCGATTCCTGATCGTATTGGCCAATGTCGCATTGGCCAATCTGGCCGCCATCGTCGGCTCGGCGGTGCCGGCGCAAGCCGAGCCCAGCAGCATCGACCCGGGTACTGACAGGAGCTTTCTGAGCCAGCTCACCCAAGCGGGCATCACCTATACCAACGGACCTGCCGCCGTGGCAGCCGCCCATACGGCGTGCAACATGATGGATTCA
>NZ_JBYCKY010000203.1:0-4596 GCF_057473605.1 Mycobacterium sp. TH-M82
GGCAGCGGGTGGTGATGTTTTACCGCTCGGCCAACTTCGACGAGGAGGTGTTCGACGACCCGTTCACGTTCAACATCTTGCGCGACCCCAATCCGCACGTCGGATTCGGCGGCACCGGGGCGCACTACTGCATCGGCACGCATCTGGCCCGGATGACGATTCAGCTGATCTTCGCTGCGATCGCCGACCACATGCCCGACCTGAAGTCCCTGGGCGAACCGGAACGGTTGCGCTCGGGCTGGCTCAACGGCATCAAACATTGGCAGGTCGACTACACCGGCAATGCCCCACAAGCGGGCGTTACTCCCGCCTCGGCCGCCCAGTAGGAGAACAGGTGGACTTCACTCTCGACCCCAGTCAGCAGGCGGTGTCCGATGTTGTTGCGGCAGTGCTGGACCGCGACAACAGCTTCGCGGCGCTGGTCGACGGCGGGGTGACCTCCCTTCCGGTGCCCGAACGGATGGGCGGCGACGGCCTCGGCCTGCCCGAGGTCGCGACGGCCCTGACCGAGATCGGCCGGCACGGCCTGATTGGTCCCGCGCTGGCCACCCTGGGTTTCGGTGTGGTACCGGTGCTTGACCTGGCTTCCGACCGGCAGCAGGACTGCCTGCTCGCCGGCGTAGCGACAGGCGCGGTGCTGACCGCTGCGATCAACGAGCCGGGTGTCGCCCTGCCCGAGCGGCCTGCGACGACGCTGTCCGGGGATCGGCTGTCCGGTACCAAAATCGGTGTGCCTTATGCGCAACAGGCCCAGTGGATGCTGGTCACTGCTGACGGCGGCGTCGTGGCGGTGTCGCCGAAGGCCGACGGTGTGCAGCTGGTCAAGACGCCCACCTCCAACGGGTCCGACGAATACGTCGTGACGTTCTCCGACGTCGCGATCGGCGACACCGAAATGCTGATCGGCGCGAGCGTCCACCGGGTCAACCAGCTGGCACTGGCGATGATCGGTGCTTATGGGGCCGGGCTGGTCGCCGGGGCGTTGCGGCTGACCGCGGACTATGTGGCCAACCGGCATCAGTTCGGCAAGCCGCTGTCCACCTTCCAGACCGTCGCGGCGCAGCTGGCCGAGGTGTACATCGCTTCGCGTACCATCGGTCTGGCCGCGAAATCGGTCGCCTGGCGGCTGGCCGAGGGACGACCGGTCGATGACGACTTGGCCGTGCTCGGTTACTGGCTCACATCGCAGGCGCCGCCGGTGATGCAGACCTGCCACCATCTGCACGGCGGGATGGGAATGGACGTCACCTATCCGATGCCGCGCTACTACTCCACGATCAAGGATCTGACCCGGTTGCTGGGCGGACCGTCGCATCGGCTCGAGTTGGTGGGGATCGCAAGCGCGGCGGAGCCGGGCGCAGCGGGTCGCCGCCCAGAAGACAGGGTGGGAGCGCAATGTTCATCGACCTGACCCCCGAACAACGGCAGCTACAAGCCGAACTGCGGCAATATTTTTCGAACTTGATCTCGCCCGAGGAGGCGAAGGAGCTGGAAGCCGACCGGCACGGCAAGGCCTACCGCGCCGTGATCCGCCGCATGGGCTCCGACGGCAAACTCGGTGTCGGCTGGCCAAAAGAGTTCGGGGGCCTGGGCTTCGGCCCGATCGAGCAGCAGATCTTCGTCAACGAGGCGCACCGGGCCGACGTTCCGCTGCCAGCCGTCACGCTGCAGACGGTGGGCCCCACCCTGCAGGTGTACGGCAGTGAGATGCAGAAGAAGAAGTTCCTGCCAGCGATCCTGGCCGGGGAGGTGCACTTCGCGGTCGGCTACACCGAGCCCGAGGCGGGCACCGACCTGGCGTCGCTGCGCACCACCGCGGTTCGCCACGGCGACGAATACATCGTCAACGGACAGAAGATCTTCACCACCGGCGGCCACGACGCCGAATATATCTGGCTGGCGTGTCGCACCGATCCGGACGCCGTCAAACACAAGGGGATCTCGATCCTGATCATCGACACGAAAAGCCAGGGCTACTCCTGGACACCGCTGATCTTGTCCGACGGCGCCCACCACACCAACACCACCTACTACAACGACGTCCGGGTCCCGGCGGAGATGCTGGTGGGCGAGGAGAACGGCGGATGGCGGCTGATCACCACCCAGCTCAACAACGAACGGGTGATGCTCGGCCCGGCGGGCCGATTCGCCGGCATCTACGACCGGGTGCACGCCTGGGCGTCCAAGCCGGGCGGTGACGGTGTCGTCCCGATCGACCACGACGACGTCAAACGTGCGCTGGGTGAGATCCACGCGATCTGGCGGATCAACGAGTTGCTCAACTGGCAGGTGGCCGCCGCAGGCGAGAACATCAACGTGGCCGACGCCGCCGCGACCAAAGTCTTCGGCACCGAGCGGGTTCAATACGTCGGCCGGCTTGCCGAGGAGGTCGTCGGCGAATACGGCAATCCAGCGGAACGAGACACCGCAGAGCTGCTGCACTGGCTCGACGTCCAGACCAAACGCAACCTGGTGATCACGTTCGGCGGCGGCGTCAACGAGGTGATGCGCGAGATGATCGCGGCCTTTGGGCTCAAGGTTCCGAGGGTTCCGCGGTGAGCGCCCAGGACCTCCGCGCCGGCATCGACAAGATCATCTCGGCCGGACCCAGCAAGCCGCGAGTCGGCCGGGATCCGGTGAACGAACCGATGATCCACCACTGGCTCGACGCGATCGGCGACAAAAACCCGATCTACGTCGATGTGCAGGCCGCCCAAGCGGCGGGTCATCCCGGCATCGTCGCCCCGCCCGCGATGATCCAGGTGTGGACGATGGCGGGCCTGGGCGGTGTGCGTTCCGACGACGACCCGCTGGGCCAGATCATCACCCTGTTCGATGACGCCGGATACGTCGGCGTGGTGGCGACCAACTGCGAGCAGACCTACCACCGCTACCTGCGCCCCGGTGAAGAGGTCACCGTCACCGCAGAATTGGCCGACGTCGTCGGCCCCAAGCAGACCGCCCTGGGCGAGGGCTACTTCGTCAACCAGAAAGTGATCTGGCAGGTGGGCGACGAGGATGTCGCCGAAATGAACTGGCGCATCCTGAAGTTCCGGCCGCGTGATGCCGATACGACGCTGGTGCCTGACGACCTCGACGCCGACGCGATGATGCGCCCGGCCGCATCGCGGGACACCGCATTCTTCTGGGACGGCGTCAACGCGCACGAGCTTCGCATCCAGCGCCGGCCCGACGGCAGGCTGCAGCATCCCCCGGTGCCCGCGATCTGGCAGGACAAGCAGGCGCCGATCGACTATGTCGTTGCCAGTGGCAGGGGCGCCGTGTTCAGCTTCGTGGTGCACCACGCCCCCAAAGTGCCGGGCCGCAGCCTGCCGTTCGTCGTCGCGCTGGTCGAGCTCGAGGAGGGGGTGCGTATGCTGGGTGAGCTCCGCAACGTTGATCCGGCGCGGGTACAGATCGGAATGGCAGTCCGGGCAACCTATATCGACGTTCCCGCCAACGACGTCGGCCCGGCCTGGACTTTGTACGCGTGGGAGCCGAACCTATGACGGTGCCGACAGAGCCGACAGAGCCGACGGTAGCGGTGGGCGTCAAGCTGCCTGAGTTCAAACTTTACGCGGACCCGACGTTCATCGTCTCTACTGCACTTGCCACCCGGGACTATCAGGACGTGCACCACGACCGGGACAGGGCTCAGGCCAAGGGATCCAAGGACATCTTCGTCAACATCCTCACCGACACCGGGCTGGTGCAGCGTTACATCACCGACTGGGCGGGACCGAACGCGGTGATCACGTCGATTTCGCTGCGGCTCGGTGTGCCGTGGTACCCCTACGACACGGTGACGTTCTCCGGTGAGGTTGCCGCCGTCGAGGACGATCTGATCACCCTGAATATCGTCGGGAGCAACAGCCTCGGCGATCACATCGTCGCCGGCGCAACGTTGACGATGGGAATTTCGTAATGTCGGTAGCGCTGTCGGGAAAGGCTGCGATCGTCGGGATCGGCGCCACCGACTTCTCCAAGGACTCCGGCCGCAGCGAGCTGCGGCTGGCAGCCGAGGCGACACTGGAGGCGTTAGCCGACGCCGGACTCACCCCCGCCGACGTCGACGGCATGGTCACCTTCACCATGGACTCCAACACCGAGGTCGCCGTCGCGCGGGCCACCGGGATCGGGGAGCTGAAGTTCTTCTCCAAGATCCACCACGGCGGCGGGGCGGCCTGCGCGATCATCCAGCAGGCGGCCATCGCGGTGACCACCGGGGTCGCCGACTGCGTTGTCGCATACCGGGCTTTCAACGAACGCTCGGGTGTGCGGTTCGGACAGGTGCAGGCCCGTCTGGTGGAGAATGCGGACTCGACGGGTGTCGACAACTCGTTTTCGTATCCGCACGGGCTGTCCACGCCCGCCGCCCAGGTGGCGATGATCGCCAAGCGGTACATGCACCTGGCCGGGGTGACCAGCCGCGACTTCGGTGCGGTGTCGGTCGCCGACCGCAAGCACGCCGCCAACAACCCGAAGGCGTACTTCTACTGCCAACCGATCACCATTGAGGATCACCAGAATTCGCGATGGATCGCCGAGCCGCTGCGGCTGCTGGACTGCTGCCAGGAGACCGACGGCGCCGTGGCG
>NZ_JBYCKY010000204.1:0-8880 GCF_057473605.1 Mycobacterium sp. TH-M82
GCCGCGGGGGGCGCGCCCCGCCCCCGGCCCTGGGCGCCGGCGGGGGGGGCCCGCCGCCCCGGGGGGCGGGGCCCCCCGGGGCGGCGGGGGGGCGGGGCGCGGGCGCCGCCCCCCCGGCCGGTCGGGTTGCTCGGCGAGTTCAGATACATCAGCGCCGGCGATGTTGCGTCCAGTGCGGCCGGCGAGTCGGCGCGCAACGTCTGCATGCCCGCCAACCGTGCGCCCACCTCGTAGGTCGGGTACGCCAGCTCCGGCACCACGACCAGCTGGTCGCCGCCCAGGCCGAGCAGCGTCGGTAGCCAGGCGATGAACTCTTTGGTGCCGATCACCGGCAACACCGCGGAGCTGTGGGCCTCGCCCAGCCCGGTGATGCCGTAGCGGCGGTGAAGCGCGGCGACCGCCGAGGCCCGCAGCGCCGGAGTGCCGGCGGTAGCCGGATACCCCGGCGCCCCGCCGGCGGCCACCAGCGCGTCACGGATGACGGGTGCGACGGGATCGACCGGGGTGCCGACGGACAGGTCGACGATGCCGTCGGGGTGGGATCGGGCCAGCGCCGCCGCCCCGGCCAGGGTGTCCCACGGGAACGCCGGCAGCGATGCCGACACTCCCCCGTGCCCGGATGTCACGGAGTCGGACCTATGGGCGGCGGTTGCATCGGTTGCCGATACTAGACGCGAAAGCACCAACTTGAGACCACAGGTATCCGACGAGGAGGCACCGTGATGGTTTCGGCGGCCACCATCATCAACTCCGGCTTCGGCTGGCACGAGGCACGGATCCCGACCATCGTCATCTCGGTGCCCAACCACGCGTTCGTCGACATCAGCAGCGCCGTCACCGCGCACGTCGATATCCCGGTGGTGGCGTCCAACCGACCGGGGAACTCAGTCGCCGAAAAGACCGACCGTGCCGGCGAGGCCGACCGACGAGTTCGCGATCGTCGTGGTCGACTCCGGCACCGGTGTCGCCGGTGTCAACGCCAACGGCTTGCTCAGCGCGTACAGCTGGAACCGGTAGTGGTGCACCCCGCTGCCCGCTGGCGGGCACGGGCCGAGGTATTCCGCTTTGCCGGCGGAGTTCAGGCTGACCACCGCCGCCCCGGGCAGCACACCTTCGGTGATCTCGGTGGCCGACGGCGGTATGCCGGTGACCACCCAGTGCACATAGAGCCCGGCCGGCGCGTCGGGGTCGTCCACCACCAGGGCCAGCGACTCTGCACCCTGCGGCACGTTCTGCCAGCGCAACGGCGGCGGCACGTTAGCGCCTGTGCAGGAGTACTCGGCCGGGATCTGCGTCTTCTCCGAGAACGCCGGGCTGGCCACTGTGAAGCTGCCAGGGCGTGCCGTCGACGGCGAAGCGGATGCGGGCGCGCTGTCGGACGGCACATGACTGCCGCCGCATCCGGCCGTCGCGAACACCACCACCCCCAGCAGGGCCGATGCAAGTCTCATGGGCGGGTGTATACCTTGCTCACCGGCCGCTGGTGAAACGGTTCGTAGGTGGTGGTGCGTTGCCGAGCCGGCCGGCCGATGCCCTCGGCGACGGCGGTCAGCTCGGCGACGGTCTTGGCGGACCCGTGCTCAGAGCCGGCCATCCGGGAGATGGTCTCCTCCATCAGGGTGCCGCCCAGGTCGTTGGCGCCGCCGCACAGCATCACCTGGGTGCGCTGCACGCCCAGCTTGACCCAGCTGGTCTGGATGTTGGGGATGCGCCCATGCAGCATGATCCGCGCCAGCGCGTGCACGGCCCGATTCTCCCGATGGGTGGGCCCCGGTCGCGCACCCCCGGAGAGATACAGCGGCGAGCTCTGGTGCACGAACGGTAGCGGCACGAACTCGGTGAAACCGCCGGTACGGTCCTGGATGTCGCGCAGCACATGCAGGTGGGCGACCCAGTGCCGCGGCGCATCGATGTGGCCGTACATCATCGTCGAGCTCGACCGCAACCCGACCTCGTGCGCGGTGGTGATGATCTCCACCCACATCGACGTCGGCAGCTTGCCCTTGGTCAACACCCAGCGCACCTCGTCGTCGAGGATCTCGGCCGCAGTGCCGGGGATGCTGCCCAGGCCGGCGTCGCGCAGCATCATCAGCCACTCCCGAATGCTGATCCCGCTTCGGGTGACGCCGTTGGTGATCTCCATCGGCGAGAACGCGTGCACGTGCATCGACGGCACTCTGGCCTTGACGGCCCGCACCAGATCGGCGTAGCCGGCGACCGGCAACTCCGGGTCGATGCCGCCCTGCATACAGACCTCGGTGGCACCGGCCTGATATGCCTGGAAGGCGCGTTCACCGACCTCCTCGTTGGAGAGCGAGAATGCGTCAGCGTCACCCTTGCGCTGGGCGAACGCACAGAACCGGCAGCCCACGTAACAGATGTTGGTGAAGTTGATGTTGCGGTTGACCACATAGGTGACGTCGTCACCGACGGCATCGCGGCGTAGCGAATCAGCCAATGCAGCAACGGCGTCCAGGGCCGGGCCGTCGGCATGGGCCAGCGCCAGGTATTCGTCGTCGGTGCAGCCGGCCGGGTCTCGTTCCGCCGAGCGCAGCGCGGTCAGCACGTCGGTGTCGATACGCTCCGGTGCCCGCGCAGCCAGTTCGTGCACCTGTTCTCGGATCGACTCCCAGTCGCCGAACGCACTCTCCAGATCACTTCGGACGTCGGTGGCCCGCCCTTCGGTGTCGATGGCGGTGTGCAGGTCCACTCGGCCGGTGCAGGCCACGTCGTCGGGCTCCTGCCACGCCAGCCCGACCGGGGTGACGTCGCGGGCCCATCCGGTGGCGGGATCGGCCAGGGCCATGACGTGCGGCTGCACCCGCGGGTCGATCCAGGCCGCACCGGCCCGGACATAGTCCGGCTGGGCGGTCAGCCGCTCCACCAGGTCGTAGCCGGCCCGCCCGGTGATCGCCGCCAGGTCGTCCAGCGCCGGCCAGGGCCGCTCGGGGTTGACGTGGTCGGGGGTCAGCGGCGACACCCCACCCCAATCGTCGACCCCGGCGCCGATCAGCGCCAGGCACTCGTCGGCGGAGACCAGGTTCGGTGGCGCCTGGATGCGCATCTTGGGCCCCAGCACCAACCGTGCCACCGCGATCGTCGCCACGAAATCGTCGAGGCCGGCGTCGGGCGTCGACGCCATCGCGGTGTGCTCCTTGGACCGGAAGTTCTGCACGATCACTTCCTGGATATGACCGAACTCCTTGTGTACCTTGCGGATCGCATGCACGGTATCGGCGCGTTCCTCCAACGTCTCACCGATGCCGACCAGCAGCCCGGTGGTGAACGGGATCGAAAGCCTGCCCGCGTCAGCGAGAGTGCGCAGCCGTACCACCGGATCTTTGTCCGGGCTGCCGTAGTGCGCCAGGCCCTTGGTCTCGAACAACCGCGCAGACGTCGACTCCAGCATCATGCCCATCGAGGGCGCCACCGGCTTGAGCCGCGAGAGCTCCGACCAGCTCATCACGCCGGGGTTCAGGTGCGGCAGCAGTCCGGTCTCCTCGAGCACCCGGATCGCCATCGCCCGTACGTAAGAGAGCGTGGCGTCATAGCCGCGCTCATCAAGCCACTGCCGCGCCTCGGGCCAGCGCGCCTCGGGCCGGTCACCGAGGGTGAACAGCGCCTCCTTGCAGCCCAGCTGCGCGCCTCGACGGGCAATGTCGAGAATCTCGTCGGGTTCGAGGTACATGCCCTTGCCCTGTGCCCGCAGCACGCCCGGGACCGTGACGAACGTGCAGTAGCGGCAGCTGTCGCGGCACAGGTGGGTGACCGGGATGAACACCTTGCGCGAGTAGCTGACCGGCAGCGCTCCATTCGGCCCGCGCCGCCCGGCGGACTGCAGACCGGCGTCGCGCACCCGTGCCGCGCTGGCGCACAGATCGGCCAGGTCTTCACCGCGGGCGGTCATCGCGACCGCGGCTTCTTCGATGTTGAGGACGACGCCGTCGCGGGCACGCCGCAGCACGCGGCGCAGCGCCGACGCACTCGGTTCGGGTGCCGGTGCGGAGCTGGACAGGGTGGCCTGTTGTTCAGCTGAGGTCAGCGGCACGCTTGGTGTAACTTCCACTCGGCCGGAATCCATCCGGGGGTTGTGCCCCGCTCCGGCGATCCGGCTCGAGTCACACGGACCATACCGGCCACAGTAACCGCAGCCACGGCACGCCGGTAACCAGCTCCCGTTGCAACGGTAGATTCATCCGCATGTACGAGGGGGCGGAGCCCGGTTCCGGGCGGTCACTGCTGGCGGCGGGGGCCGCGACAGTCACCGTCGCCGGCGCCGTGCTGACACCGCCGGTGACACCGCATCCCACCCCGGATTCCGCCCCGGCCGTCGCCCCGGCGGCTCAGCTCACGACGGCAGCATCCGAGATCGCCGACACCGCCGCACCGGCTCTAGCGACGGAACCCACGTCGATCGGCGACACCATCATCGGCTTCTACCTCACCGTCGAACCGTGGACGCAGTACGGCGCCACCCTGGCCTCGTGGGCCATCCGCTGGGTGCCGTTCCTCGGCCTGCTGGCTCCGCAGATTACTTTCTACTACGACCTCGACGAGGCCATCGTGCGGAGCCTGGTGTTCAACACGGCCTACCTGCTGGATGGAACCGTGGACCTGAACCAGGCGCTGAGCAATATCGGCAGCGCTACCTCCACCGCGTGGCACGATTTCGTCGACACCCAGGTCAGCTGGCTGCACAGTCTGCTGCCGCCGCCTCCGCCCGATTCGGTCGCCGATGTCGGCGGGCTGCCCGGCCTGCTTGACCCGTTCGATCTCGGTGCACCCGACCTGCTAGGCCTCCTCCTCCCCTGACTCCCCTGACTCCCCTGACTCCCCTGACTCCCCTGATCCCCCTGATCCCTGCGGCGCGGCCGCCGACCGTCGGCGCTGCCACAGCAGCCACGCCGGCTGCGAGGCGCCCAGCACGATCATCACCAGCACGCCGTAGGCCATCACTCCCCGCCCGCCGAAAATGAGGTCGTCGCCGGGGCCGCCGAGTGTCATCACCGCCACGGTGACCAGCCAGGTCCACAATGGCAGCGCGGCCAACCGCGACGACGCGGTCCAGTGCAGGCCGGCCCAGACCAGGGCGGCGTTGACCGCACCCCCGATCAACGCACTGACCGGGAAGGGAGCGGATCCGACATAGGTGGGCAACAGCAGTGCGGTGGCCACCGCACAGAGCACCCCGTCGACCGCCAGCAGCGACATCACCACGAAACGGATCGCCGGGCTCCCGGCGGTCTCGGCGGTCTCGGCGGTCGTGGTTTCCGGGAGCGACTCGACACCCGGCCCGGTAGCGGTCAAAGTCGGTACCCCTCGGTGTGACGGTGCGTGGCCGGAAGCCTACCGGGTGATGCCAGCGGTCAGGTCGAGCCCGGCGAGCAGATCGGTTTCCCAGCCTCGCTCGTCGCGCGGGCCCGCGGCACCGGCAGCCAGGATGTAGTGCTCGCTGCTCAGGATCGGCAGCGCCAGATTGTTCGACAGCGCGAATGCCCGCCCGGTGGGACCGACGGTGACCTGGGTGGCGTGCGCCCGCGCAGCCGCTACCTTGGCGGGCAACACCCCGGCGGCGTCGATGACGGCGTCGATCGACTCGTCGGGATAGCCCCCGGCCGCGCTGTCGTCGGCGGGCAACACCCACTGCGGCAACAGATCCGACGAATCCAGGCCACGCCGGCCGGTGTGGACCGCGCTGGCGGCTAGCACCGTCCAGTAGAACTTCGGCGTGGCCCAGGGCGGCCCCGGATAGTCCGTGCCGCCGGCGGCGGCGACGGCCGCGGTGGTAACCAGGTGGGTGTGTACGTGGTCAGGGTGTCCGTAGCCACCCAGCGGGTCATAGGTCACCGTCACATGCGGGCGCAGCTCACGGATGGTCGCCACCAGAGCGCCGACGGCCTGCGTATCGTCGGCGTCGACGAACCGCTGCCTGTGTCGCGCCGGCGTGCCCGTCATGCCCGAGTCACGCCAGCGGCCCGCACCGCCGAGAAAGACCGGCTCCCCGGCCCCCAGGGCGTGCAGCGCTGCGGTGAGCTCGCCGATGCGGTAGCCGCCGAGCTGGTCGGCGTGATCGACGGCCAGCCGCGCCCAGCGGTCGCCGATAATCTCACCCTCCTCGCCGAGCGTGCAGGTCACCACCTGCACCTGCGCGCCGCGGGCGGCGTAGTAGGCGATGGTGGCCCCGGTGGTCAGCGTCTCGTCGTCGGGGTGGGCATGCACGAACAGCAGCCGGGGAGTCTCCTGATACGGCATGGCCGAACTCTACCGCCGCGGTATCCGTGCCCCCGCCCGCACTTGACGTGCGGTCAGGAATGCGATCAGCCCGGGAAGAGGCCGCCCAGCAAACTCAAGTAGTCGTTGGACCCGACAGCCGCCACGATGGCGGTGAAGTCGTCCGGTGTGAGCCCCAGCGCGGCGGCCCACTGAGCCTGACTCAGACCTTCGGGGTCGAAGTTGGTGAGCAGGCTGCTCTGAATGGCACCGGGGTCGAAGTTCGCGCCCAGCAGGCTGTTCAGCGAGTCCTCGTTGTGGGCCAGCGCCATGTTGCTGAGGTTGAACATGAAGTTGACGAGGTCGCTGTTGGGGCTGCCGGCGCCGAACGCCTGATTCGCCGCGGTCTCCTGGGCACTGACCAGGTAGCTGTTGAGTGCCATTTCCGCGGCAACGACGCCTTCGGTGAAGCTCTGGTAGGCCGCCGGAAAAGCCGCTATAACGTTGGCTACCGCCGCGGCCGCGTTGGTGGCGGCGGTGTCTCCGCCCTGGGCGTCGGAACCGAACTCGCCACCGGGCGTGATGCCGCCGACGGCGCCGGCGCCGATCGGGTTGACGCCGTTGATCGCGCCCTCGCGCAGAATCTCTGCCACCGAGTCCGCGCCGAACAGGCTACCCAGCAGACTCTGGTCGAGCATTATGCCGTCGGCGTTGAGTGCCGGAGTGTCGATGGTGTTGAAAGTGCCACCGTCACCGCCGAAGAGCGCTGCGCCCGGGTCGACGTCGTGGTGGGCCAGATCGAGGTCGGCGTTTCCCCCCAGCTCCTGCTGAACGAGATCGTAGAAAGCACTGACCTGCGAGTGGTTCAGCTCCGATACGTCCGCGAGCAGGTCGGCGTCACGCACCTGGACGTCGGGCAGAGTTGACTTCACCGCGGGGGTCGCGACGACAAAGCCGCAGGCGGCAAGTGCCGCGCCAGCGGCGACACACCGGCGGGTAACCTGTTCCATGCGCCTAACCTTCCCCTGATGGTCAGCCTGAAGTGCTTAACGTTAACGCATAGTCGACTGTGTGGCAACAGACAGGGGTGTTATATCGGAGCCAGATCCTGACTCACCGGCGACAGCCGTGGTCACCCAGGGTCGATCGTGGTGATCCGGAGGTTTTAAGGAATCTTCACCCAGTTGCCGGCGTTGCCGACGATGCCGACCGGCACCGCCCCGGACAGACTGACATTCCGCACGCTGGGACCGGCGGCGACGATCGTGGTGTCCTGCAGGATCGGCAGCACCGTCGCCATGTTCCACAGCCGCGGCTCCACCGCCGTAATCACCTCACTGATGGGCTTACTGCCGTCCATGGCTGCGTCGATGTTCGACTGGACGCTGTGATCGCAGACGCCGGTGATGTTCGACGGCGCCCGCACCAGCGCACCGGGATCGGACGGAGCAGACGGCGCGGTCGATGCCGGGCCGGTCGCCGGTGTGCGGGGCGGCACGGCCGAGGACGTTTCAGCCGCCGCAGACGCGGTGGCCGCCGTATCCGGGGTGGACACCGCCGTCGCGCGCAACGCCCGGCAGCCGTAGCGGGAAGCCAGCAGCGTAGCCAGGTCACCGCCGGCCTGCTGCCAGCCGACAACGGCGTCAACCTGGTTGTTGATCAGCGCCCCCCGGTACAGCTTCACCGGCTCAAGTGCCAGCACGGTCGCGGCGATCCCGACGTTGCGCAACTGGTCGGCGGCGGTGTTGGCCACCGCCACCGAGGTCGGGTCGTTGGCCGCGACGCCGATGACCAGCGAAAGCTGCTCGCCGCCGATGCTGATCCGACCCCGGGTGATTTCCGGGGGGCGTGGGTTAGCGGGTGCGGCCGCTGCCACCGACGGCGGGGTCAGCGACGAGGGTGGTGCGTTCTTCTCGATCCGGTAGCCCGACGATTCCAGCAGCCCCAGCGCCGCAGCGGTCGTCATCGCCGGCGGTGCGGTCGGCACATAACCGGGGTCGCTGGGCGCACGGATCTGGGCCTGATCCAACGTGACGGTGTTGTCGCTGCCGGCGCCCACCGCGGCCAGCAGGTCGACGTCGAGCAGCCCCAGGATGGCCTTGCGGACCTGCGCATCTGCCAGCTTGGGCTGGTTGGCCCGCAGCGTCAGCTCCATCACTCGCGGCGTGGCGATCCGGTTTGTCCGCACCGCCGGGATGGCCGACAGCTGGGCGAACGCCGCCGAACCACCGTGCACCTGGGCCAGCTGGGTGTCGCCGTTGCGGATCGAATCGGCCAGCGCCGCCGGTGGCCCGGCCCGGCGAAACAGGATCAGGTCCGGTTTGGCCGGGGGGCCCCAGTACCGATCGTTGCGGGCGAGCAGGATCGCGTCGCGCTGCGGGTCGATGTTCTCCACCCGGAACTGTCCGCCGGTCACCGGCAGCGTCCGGGCCAGCCCGGCCGGGAACCCGCCCGGTACGTCTTTGACGATGTGCGCCGGCAGGATGTTGGAAAACAGCTCTCGCCACGCCGGGTAGGGCTGGGTGAACGTGACGACGGCCTGCTTACCGCCCTCGACCGAATGCACCCCGGTGATCAGGTCGTAGCCCGCCGGGTCGACCACGCCCGGCTGGGTGACCATTTGCTGCCACAGATACCAGAAGTCGTCCGCTGCGATCGGGGCGTTGTCGG
>NZ_JBYCKY010000205.1:0-4264 GCF_057473605.1 Mycobacterium sp. TH-M82
GGATCCAAACTAGAACGTGTTACATTTCGACACAAGTCCCGCACAGTGGCGGAGAAAGGCGGACACCCGTGAGCGAGGCGCACGCCCTGGTCGAACAACGCGGTCACACCCTGATCGTGACGCTGAACCGGCCGGCGTCGCGCAACGCGCTGAGCGGCGAAATGATGCAGATCATGGTCGAGGCGTGGGACAGGGTCGACCACGACGACGACATCCGGTGCGCCGTCCTGACCGGTGCCGGTGGGTATTTCTGTGCGGGCATGGACCTCAAAGCGGCCACCGCCAAGCCGCCCGGGGACTCGTTCAAAGACGGCAGCTATGACCCGTCCCGCATCGACGCACTGCTCAAGGGCCGCCGGCTGACCAAGCCACTGATCGCCGCGGTGGAAGGACCCGCGATCGCCGGCGGCACCGAGATCCTGCAGGGCACCGACATCCGGGTGGCCGGCGAAAGCGCCAAGTTCGGCATCTCCGAGGCCCGCTGGAGCCTGTACCCGATGGGCGGTTCGGCGGTACGGCTGGTACGGCAGATTCCCTACACCGTGGCCGCTGAGCTGTTGTTGACCGGCAGGCACATCAGCGCCGCCGAGGCCAAGGAGATCGGGTTGATCGGGCACGTCGTCGCCGACGGGCAGGCGCTGGCCAAGGCGCTGGAGATCGCTGAATTGGTCAACGCCAACGGACCGCTGGCGGTGCGGGCGATCCTGCGGACGATCCGCGAGACGGAGGGCCTGCCCGAGAACGGGGCGTTCGCGATCGACACCCGGATCGGGGTCACGGTGTTCATGAGCGAAGACGCCAAGGAGGGACCCCGCGCGTTCGCCGAGAAACGGGCACCCGAGTTCCGCGGACGCTGATCCCGTCGCCGAGCGTGAAGCTGTTGTGAGTTTCCGGCGGAAAACTCGCAACAGCTTCACGCTCGGCGCAACGGTGCGCTGGGCGTGAACACCACCGGCACCGACTCCGGGCCGCTGACGAAGTTCGCCGGTCGCAGCGGCACAGCGGCCCCGTCCGCGAGCCGCAGATCGGGCATCCGCGCCAGCACCCGCCCGGTCATCAGGCTCAGCTCCAGGCGGGCCAGCTGGTTGCCGGGGCAGAAGTGGGCGCCGAAGCCGAATGACAGATGGCTGTTGGGGTTTCGCTGGATGTCGAAACGCTCCGGAGCGTCGAACACCGACTCGTCGAAATTCGCCGACTCGAACAGCAGCATCATCTTCTCGCCCGCGTGCAGCCGGGTGCCGTGGAACTCGGCGTCGGCGGTCAGGGTTCGGCACATGTTCTTCACCGGCGACGTCCAGCGCAGCATCTCCTCGATGGCGCCGGGCAAAAGGCCCGGGTCGTGGCGCAGCATGTCCCACTGGTCACGGTGGCGCAGCAGCTGTTCGGTGCCGCCGGAGAGCGCGTGCCGGGTGGTCTCGTCCCCGCCGATCAGGATCAGCAGCGTCTCCATCACGATCTCGTCGTCGCTCATCCGGTGACCGTCCACCTCGGCGTTGATGAGAACCGAGTACAGGTCATCGGCGGGTTCGGCGCGCCGTTTGGCGATCATGCCGATGGTGAACGCGGTATAGGCGGCGAAGGCGTCCATCATCGCGCGAGACGTCGGCGACTCGGGGTCTAAGTGTGAGCTCTGCCCGGTCACCAGAGCGTCAGACCACTCCAACAACATGGCGCGTTCCTCGGGCAGCACCCCGAGCATGTCGCCGATCACCGCCATCGGCAGCGGGGCGGCGATGTCGCGGACGAAGTCGCACTCCCCGCGCTCACAGACCGCATCGATCAGCGTGTCACAGAGCTTTTCGATGGACGCCCGCTGGGCGTGCACCCGCTTGCGGGTGAAGCCGGCGTTGACCAGTTTGCGGCGCAGCAGATGCTCCGGGTCGTCCATGTCGATCATGTACGGCATCCCGGGCTGGTCCGGGCGGATGCCCCCGGTGTTGGAGAACAGTTCCGGCTTGCGCTCGGCGTCGATCACGGCCGCATACGTCGACGCCGCGGCCAGGCCGTTGCGGTCCCGGAACACCGGTTCGTTGGCCCGCATCCACCGATAGGCCACCCGCGCCCCGCCGCCCGCGTAGAAGTTGCCGTCGGTCAGGTCGATGTCGGGTTTGGTCTGCGGTATCGCGTCGATCAGCACTCCAGTCATTCCCACTCCTGACTTAGGGTCGGATTACAGTGGACGTCATGGCCGTGTCACAACACACCATCGCCGGCACTGTGCTTACCATGCCGGTCCGGATTCGTCAGGCGGATGTGCATACCGCGATGTTCGGGGTAGCGGCCGAGGCGGCGCAGCGGATGATCGACTACGCCGGACTGCAGGTCTGTCAGCACCGGCCAGGCCGCGCCGTGGTCAACCTGATGCTGGCCCGCTACCTCGACGGCGACCTGGGCCGCTACCACGAGTTCGGCACCGCCGTGATGGTCAACCCGCCGGGCTCGGATGCCCGAGGGTGGCGGGCGCTGGCAACAGCCGGTGCGTTCATCCACCATCTGCCGGTCAACCAGGAGTTCACCTGCGAAGCGGGCCGGGCCATCTGGGGTTTCCCGAAGATCATGGCGGACTTCACCGTTCGCGACGCCAGACGATTCGGCTTCGACGTCAGCGAGAACGGTGCCCGTATCGTCACCATCGAGTTCGGCCGCGGGTTGCCGGTGCCGCCGATATTCACCTCGCGACCGCAGATGCTGACGGCCTACAGCCACACCGACGGCTTCACCCGCGAAGTGCCCTGGGAGATGCGGATTTCCCGGCTGCGCGCCAGACTCGGCGGTGCGACGCTGCGGCTCGGTGAGCATCCCTACGCCCGGGAGCTGGCATCGCTGGGCCTGCCGAAGCGGGCGTTGCTGTCGGCGTCGGCCGGCAACGTGGGGATGGTGTTCGGCGACGCCCGACCGACAGGACGTTAGATCTTGGCTGCCCGGCCCGCCCAATACGGGTCGCGTAGTTGACGTTTGTACAGCTTGCCGTTGGGGTCGCGCGGCATCTCGTCGATGTAGTCGATCGACTTGGGGCACTTGAACTTCGCCAGCCGCCCCCGCGCGTAGTCCAGCAGTTCGGCGGTGAGCGCTGAGCGACTTTCAGAGTCGGCGACGACGCCGCGCGCCCCGTCTATGGGCTGGACGACGGCCTTGATCTGCTCGCCCCAGTCGTCATCGGGCACCCCGAACACCGCCACGTCGACGACCTTCGGGTGCATGATCAGCTCGTTTTCGATCTCGGCAGGATAGACGTTGACTCCGCCGGAGATGATCATGTTGGACTTGCGGTCCTGCAGGTACAGGTAGCCGTCGGAATCGAAATAGCCGACGTCGCCGACGGTGAACAGGTCGCCGGACCGGTTCTCTTCGGTCTTCTTCTCGTCGTTGTGGTAGGAGAAACTGGATCCGGCCATCTGCATGTAGACGGTGCCGGCCTCCCCGGCCGGCACCTCGTTGCCGTCGTCGTCAAGCACCTTGACCACCGAGTAGGACCAGGGCCTGCCGACCGAACCGGGATGGGCCAGCCACTCCGCCGCCGTGATGGTGGTGCCGCCGCCCTCGGTGGCGGCGTAGTACTCGGTGATCACCGGCCCCCACCAGTCCAGCATCCGGCTTTTGACCTCCGGCGGGCACGGCGCCGCACCGTGGATGACGTTGCGCAGCGACGACAGGTCGTAGCGGCTCCGCACCTCCTCCGGCAACGCCAGCAGCCGGCGGAACTGGGTGGGCACCATGTGGCTGTGGGTGACCCGGTGCTGCTCGATGAGGCGCAGCATCTCTTCGGGATCCCACTTGTCCACCAACACGACCTTGTGACCCAGTTGCAGAGAGATCGCCGCAAAGTTCAGCACCGCAGTGTGATACAGCGGCGACCCGCACAGGTGCACATGGCCGTCGAAGGGTTGCAGGCCATACTGCGCGAAGAAACCCGCCGCGGCGACCGGGACCTCGTCGGGGTCGGCTCCGGTCAGCGGGCGCTGCACACCCTTGGGTTTGCCGGTGGTGCCCGAGGTGTAGAGCATCGCCGCGCCCATGGTGCGGATATCAGGTCGGCTCGGGGGCTCGTTTTGGCCGAGCGCCGACAGGCCGGTGAAGCCGGCGATCGCGCCGACGGCGAACCGCCGATCGACGGGCAGGCCGGCTTCGTCGGCGGCGATTCGGCATGCTTCGGCAAAGCGTTCGTGGGCGACAAGGACTTTCGCACCGCTGTCGGAGAGGATGTAGCCGATCTCGGGGCCGGTCAAATGCCAGTTGACCGCGACGATGTACAGGCCGGTCTGCA
>NZ_JBYCKY010000206.1:0-6468 GCF_057473605.1 Mycobacterium sp. TH-M82
TTGAGGCTGGCGTGCACCAGGTTCAACACCCCGATCAGATCGACGTCGATGGCGTCGGCGAAGGCTTGCGTTGGCCCGCCGGCGGTCAGCGGCGCGATCCCGGCGTTGGCCACCACCACGTCGAGGTGCCCGAACTGAGCCACCCCCTCGTCGATGGCTTTCGACAAAGCCACCCGGTCCCGGACGTCGGCGACGGCGGTGAACGCGCTGCGGCCTTCCTTTTCCACCAACCGCGCCGTCTCGTCGAGGTCCTCCGGCCTGGCCAGCGGGTAGTCGTTGGTCGCGACGTCCTCGCACAGGTCGACCGCGATGATGTCGGCGCCCTCGGCGGCGAGTATGCGTGCATGCGAACGTCCCTGCCCACGCGCCGCTCCGCTGATCAGGGCTACCTTGCCCGCGACTCTACCCATCGGAACTCCTTGATCCGGCCGGCCCTTGAAAGGGCTAACATGATAAAAATAGTAAAGTAGCATCACAGCGTCAAGCACGTTCGGTGCTTAAGCCAATGTCGACGAAAGGCGGTCAATGTCAGGCGTACTCAGTGGTGTTCGAGTCGTCGAGCTGGCCTCGTGGACCTACGTTCCGTCCGCGGGCGTCGCGCTGGCGGACTGGGGCGCCGATGTGATCAAGGTGGAGAGCGTCGGCACCGGTGACCCGGGCCGGGCACTGGTGGTGGGTGGGTTCACCCGCCAGGCCGCGCGGGTGGACGTCGACTTCATGCTCGAGCTGGGCAACCGCGGCAAGCGCAGCATCGCGCTGGACCTCAAAAGCGACACCGGGCGAGAGCTTTTCGGTAGGTTGCTGGCCGAAGCCGATGTACTGCTTACTAATTGGCGGCCAGACGCACTGCAACGGGCACGCTTGACGGTCGAGGACATCCGGAAACACAACCCGAAGATCATCATCGCTCGCGGCACCGGCCTGGGAATGCGCGGACCCGACCGCAACCGGGGCGGATTCGACGCCGCCACCTACCTGGCCCGCGGTGGGGTGGCCTACACGCTGACGCCGTACGGAACCGAGTACCCGGCGGTGCAGGGCCCGGCGTTCGGCGACCTGCAGGCCGGGGTGACCCTGGCCGGCGGGGTATGCGCGGCGCTGTTCCACCGGGAACGCACCGGTGAGACGGCGGTGGTGGACTCGTCGCTGCTGGCCCAAGCGATGTGGAGCATCGCGCCGTCGATCTCGGTCGCCGATCTCTTCGATATGGACGGCATCCCCGGCGCGCCACCCGGATTAGCGATCAATCCACTGGTCAACCGCTACAAGACCAGGGACGGCCGGTGGATACAACTGGTCTTTTTACAACCCGACCGGTTTTGGGGCGGCTTCTGCGGGCGTCTCGGCCTTCCCGAACTGGCCACCGACGAACGCTTTGTGCCGTCATCGAACCTTTCGGCCAATGCCGCCGAGGCGACCGCCCTCATCGCGGCCAGATTCGCCGAATACGACCTGGAGCACTGGCGTACTGCGCTGGCCGACGAGCCGGGTGTGTGGGCCGCGCTGGCGACGCCACGCGAGGTGCTGCACGACCCGCAGAACGAACCCAACGGCTACCTCGTCACCAACGTCGACGACAGCGGAAACGAATACCAGATGGTCGCTGCCCCTGTGCAATTCAACGAGACACCGCCACCATCTGCCCGCGCACCCGAACACGGCCAGCACACCGAGGAGATCCTGCTGGAACTCGGCCTGGACTGGGACGACATCATCAAGGCCAAGGACAGCGGAGCGGTCCTTTGACGCCTCAGCGCTGCTGGCCGCGCCGCACCTGGCTGAACGGCACGCCCCGGTCGGCGGCGTATTCGCGGGGAAAGTTCAGCACCCGCTCACCGATGACGTTGCGGGCCATCTCGGTGGTGCCGCCGCCGATGCAAATCGCCTGCCGCGATAGGTAGCGCAGCCCGTTCTCCAGCCCCTCGCCGCGTTCGCCCACCACCCCGGCCGTGCCTGCGATCGCGAGCGCGGTGTCCATGTCCAGGGTCACGGTGTAGGCGTGGAAGAGCCTGATCAGTGTTCCGCCGGCCGGCGGCAGAGTGCCGTCGAGGACGCTGCGGTAAACATGGCTGATCAGTTGCTCGCCAACGGCGCGGTGCACCAGCACCCGCCCGGCCATCTCCCGGACCCGCTCGTTGCGCGCCTGCCCGGTTTTTTCGGCCAGGGCCACATAGTCCACCGCGTGGAAATCGCCGCCCTCGCTGCCGATGCCGCTGGCGAATTCCGACCCCTGTCCGACCGCACGGCGTTCGTGATACAGCTGCCGGGACGCCACCGCCCAGCCGTTGTTCACCTCACCGACGACGGCGTCGTCACCGACGTCGACCCCGTCGAGGAATTCCTCGCAGAACTCCGTCGAGCCGTTGAGTTGGGTGATGCGGCGCAGCGTGATCCCCGGATGCGTGATCGGCACCAGGAACATGGTCAGTCCCTCGTGTTTGGGCGCCTCCCAGTCGGTGCGCGCCAGGCACAACCCGTAGTCGGCGGCAAATGCACTGGTGCTCCATGTCTTTGCGCCGTTGAGCACCCACCGGTCATTGTGCCGGTCGGCCCGGGTGATCACCCCTGCGAGATCCGATCCGCCGTTGGGCTCGGACAACAGCTGCACCAATACCTCGTCGCCGCGCAGCGCCGCGCCGATGTGCCGCCGTTTCTGTTCTTCGCTGCCGGTGTCGAGCAGCGTCGCGGCACAGATGGTGAAGGTGGGCGTGTTGAGGATCAACGGCATCTCGTAGCCGAGGCTTTCGGAGTTGAACGCCTGCTGGTACTCGTAGCTCAGCCCGAGCCCACCGTATTCGCGCGGAAAGCAGATTCCGGCGAATCCACCTTCGTAGAGCCGCTTTTGCAGCTCGCGTGCCCGCTGCCAGGCATGTTCATCGTCGCGGTCGGCAGCCGGCGGCGACGCGGGATCGATGCGCGGCATATTGTCGGCCAGCCATGCCCTGGCCCGGGCGGCGAACTGCTCGACCGATTCAGTGCTTCCCGCGACTCCGGTCACCGCGACGCCTCCTCCGCTGCATACACCCTCAGGTTGTGTTCCTCCGGGGTGCCGAACATGGACCGATACAACGTCACCCGGCGCAGGTACAGGTGCAGGTCGTGTTCCCAGGTGACACCGATGCCTCCATGCATCTGCACGCAGCCCTGCACGACGTCGTTGGCCATCTGCCCCACGTAGGACTTGGCGACGCTCGCGGAGCGTGCGGCCCGCGGTGCGCGGGCGGCGACGTCGGTGACCGCCGCGGCGGTGGTCGCCCGGCAGGCCTCCACCCACATCTTCATGTCCGCGAAGCGATGCTTGAGCGCCTGGTAGGACGCCAGCGGCCGGCCGAAGGTGTGCCGGTCCAACGCCCAGCTGACGGTGAAGTCGAACACCGTTTGCAGAATCCCGACCACCTCGGCGCACTGCAATACCTGTGCGATCTGGCTCTGCCGGTCGACCAGCGCCGCCGTCTCGCCGGCAGTGCCCACCGCGGCGGCCCGCTCGACGGCCACATCGTCGAAATACACCCGTGCGTACTGCTTGACCAAATCGACCGACGACTGGGGTTCGATCCGCACGCCCGGTGTGTCTGCCGGGACCAGAAACTGACGGATGCCGTCGTCGCAGCGCGCCACCACCAGCAGCAGCCCGCTTTGCGCGCCCGCCTCGACCCGGTCCTTCACACCGGCCAGGCGGTAACCGGAATCGGTTGCGGTAGCGGTCAGGGCAGGCTGCAGCGGCGCCCAGCCGCGGCCCGGTTCGTAGACCGCCCAGGACACCACCGTTTCACCGGAGATCAGCGATCCGATGGCCTCCGCGTGGGTTTGGCGGTCGGCGCAGTCAACCAGCCCGGCGAGCACGGTGCTGACCGGATTCAGCGGCCCGGGCGCCACCGTCGCACCGATCTGCTCGGCGAGCATGGCCAGATCTTCGACGCCACTGTCGGTGATGCTGCCGCCGCCCAGCTCTTCGGGAACCAGCAGGGCCGCCCAGCCCAACTCGGCAGCGCGCCGCCACCAATCCGGGTCGAAGGAAACCCCGGCCGCGTGCAGCTCGCGCACCCGACTCAGCGGCATCTCTTTGTGCAGAAATGCCTGGGCGGTCGAGGCGAAGAGTAGCTTTTCGGGGGAGTTCTCAATCCCTCTGGAAGGCATTACGCTGATCTGTCCTGGTTGGAGTTCTGCTGCTCGGATGCTAACAATTGAGCAATACCGTAATACAGACCGGAGTGCGATCGATAGTGATGTTGACCAGCTGGGTCCGCGATGGCTGACGACAGCGCCGAGATCGACGTCGCCGAAGCCGAAGCCGAAGCCGCCGAAGCCAAGGCCCGGGCCCAAGTGGCGCGTGCCCGGGCACGGGCAGCTCGGCTGCGACAACGGGCGCAGTCGACTCTCGAGGCCGACGAAACGGAAACAAACGAACCCAACCCGAAAGATGCCTTTGCCGAGGCCGACAGCGACGCCGGTACCGAGGCCGGTGCCCTCACAACCGACGCCGGGACCCCACGGCGCGGGCGGTGGTCGGTCGCGGCGGGCGTCGCTGCGGTCGCTGTGATCTGCGGGTTGCTAGCAGCCAGCGGTTACATCGCCTGGCAGCACCATGGCACAATAGCGCACCGCCAGCGTGTTGGCGCATTCACCGCTGCCGCCAAGCAGGGAGTGATCAACATCATGGCACTGGACTTCGACCACGTTGAGGACGACATTCACCGCCTGCTGGACAGCTCCACCGGGGAGTTCAAGGACGATTTCGAAAAGCAGACAGCCGACTTCATCGCGGTGACCAAGAAGGGCCATGTGATCAGCAAGGGAACGGTGAACTCTGCGGGACTCGAATCGATGGGTCGAGACTCTGCGGTGGTTCTGGTGGCGGCGACTTCGTATGTCACCAATTCCGCAGGGGCCAAAGAGGAGCCGAGGCAGTGGCGGCTCCGGGTCACCGTCTCCAGAGACGGCGATCAGATCAAGATGTCCAAATTGGTGTATGTGCCATGACCGGTGTGGGCAGACTCGGAATCAGGCAACGACGGCTGCCGGCGAAGGCGGTGAAACTTGTTCCAGCCGTGCTGGTTCTGCTGCTGCTGGTCTCCGCCACCTTGACAGCTTGGCTGTACTTCTCCTGGTACCGACCCGACGAACAGGTCGACTCGGGCACTGCAGCCGTGGTGGTCGACGCGGCACGCCAAGGCACCGTCGCGCTGCTGTCCTATACACCGGAGACCGTCGATGAAGACCTGGCCAGCGCCAAGTCGCACCTCACCGGCGAATTCCGATCGCATTTCGAAGATTTCGCCCGGCAGGTGGTGGCCCCGGCGTCCAAAGAGAAGGCGCTGAAGACCACCGCCGAGGTGGTCGGTATCGCGGTAGCCGACCTGCACCCCGATGCCGCCGTGGTGCTCGTCTTCGTAAACCAGACCACCACCAGCAAGCAGCAACCCGATCCCGCGCTGGCCGCCCGCAGTGTGCAGGTGTCGCTGTCGAAGATCGACCGCAGTTGGCTGATCGCCAAGTTCGACCCGGTCTAACCGGCTAGCGGCCGGCTCTAACCGCTGTCGTCCTCGGGCAGGTAGACCTGCGACTCCATGTGATGACAGATCCGGTACCGGTCGCCGTGAGCCACCAACACCCAGGTGATCCAGCTGGCTCCGTGATGCACCACATCGGATTCATGGCCGGTGAAGTGCCAGCGGCTCAACACGACGGCGCGGGCGAAACCGTCGCCGAGCACGTCGCAATACCGCAACTCCGAGGAGATCGACGCCTTTTTGAGGCGCCCCCCGACGCGGACCCAGTGCCGGTCGAATTCGTCGAAGCCGACCAGCGGCGACGGGTACTCGTCGGCGAAGTACACCGGCTGCGGGGTTCCCAACTCCCACAGTTCGGCCAGTCCGGCGATATCCAGTGCGGACCACTTTCGGTCATACTCACGCACCAAAGTGGTGATTGCGGCCGTGGGATCGCCCACACGATCAGGCGACGCCGACATCCGATCGTTCCTCGGGCAGCGCCTTGACCGTCGACGGCAGCCCGTACAGCGCCATCGCGTTACCGCGCATGATCCGGTCACGTTGATCGCGCGGGAACCGGTTGATCGCGTACGTCGGCGAGTCGTAGCTCCAGTGCGGATAGTCGGTGGAGAACATCAGATTGTCACCCATGTCCATCATCTCCAGGTAGTCGCGGTACACCGCGACGTTGACCTCCTCGAGCGGCTGGGTGGTGAACCGGACGTGGTCGCGCACGTACTCCGACGGACGGCGCCGCACGTGCGGCAAGTCCCCACGGCGGGCCTCCCAGATCCGGTCCATCCGCCACATGACCGGGATCACCCAGGTGAAGCCACCTTCGACGAATACCACCCGCAGATCGGGGTGGCGGTCGAATGCGCCGTCGAACACCAGGCTCATCAGGTGCGACACATACAGCAGCGGCCACGACGCGAAGAAATCATGCCAGTGTGCGGGGTTGCCGACCGGATACAGC
>NZ_JBYCKY010000207.1:0-3132 GCF_057473605.1 Mycobacterium sp. TH-M82
CAGTGTTCGACCCGGCCGTCGATGATGTGGGCGCTGGGCACGCCACCGGTGACGGCCCGCAGACACGCCTCGACCTTGGGGATCATGCCCTCCTCCAGCGTGGGTAGCAGTTGCGCCAGTGTAGCGGTGTCGATTTCGCTGACCAGCGACTCTTTGTCCGGCCACCGCGTGTACAGGCCCTCGACATCGGTGAGCACCAAAAGCTTTTCGGCCCCCAGGGCTTCGGCCAGCGCTGCGGCGGCGGTGTCGGAGTTGATGTTGTGCACCACACCGTCCTCGTCGGGCGCCAGCGTCGACACCACCGGGATGCGGCGCGCTGCAATGAGATCCAGCAATGCGGCTGTGTTGACGTGGGCGACGTCTCCGACCAGGCCTATGTCGGTGGCCACGCCGTCGACGTTGACGCTGCGCCGGATCGCGGTGAACAGCTGGGCGTCCTCACCGGTCACGCCGACGGCATAGGGCCCGTGCGCGTTGACGAGGTTGACCAGCTCGCGCCCGACCTGACCGAACAACACCATGCGCGCCACGTCGAGCACTTCCGGTGTGGTGACGCGGAATCCGCCCTTGAAGTCGCCGGCGATGCCGAGGCGCCGCAGCATGGCCGTGATCTGGGGGCCGCCGCCGTGCACCACGACCGGGTGGATGCCGCAGTTGCGCAGGAACGCCATGTCCGCGGCGAAGGCGTGTTTGAGCGTGTCGTCGATCATGGCGTTGCCGCCGTATTTGACCACGACGATCTTGCCGTGCAACTGCTTGAGCCACGGCAGGGCCTCGGCCAGCACCTCGGCCTTGAGCTGCGTGGGCAGGGTGTCGACGTTCACGAGCTGTAGGCCGAGTTCTCTTCGACGTAGGCGTGCGAGAGGTCGGTGGTGCGGACGGCGGCCCGCCCGTCGCCGACCGCGAGGTCGACGGTGACGTCGATGTCGGTGACCGACAGGTCCACCTCGCGCGCGCCGGGCACCCCGACGCTGTCGACGCACACCGCGGAACCGTTGAACGACACGGCGATCCGGTCGGGGTCCAGGTGGACCGGCGCCATGCCGACGGCCGCCAGCACCCGGCCCCAGTTGGGGTCGGACCCGAACAGCGCGGTCTTGACCAGGCTGTCGCGGGCGACCAGGCGCGCGACGGTCAGCGCGTCGTCGTCGGAGACGGCCCCGGTGACGGTGACCACGACGCGTTTGGTGACACCCTCGGCGTCGGCCTGCAGCTGCGCGCACAGGTCGTCGCAGGCCCGCAGCACGGCTTCGTCGAGATCGGCCTGAGGCGGGGCGATTCCGCTGGCCCCCGAGGCCAGCAGCAGCACGGTGTCGTTGGTGGAGCAGCTGCCGTCGACGTCGAGCCGGTCGAAGGTGCGCGCGGTGGCCCGGCGCAGCGCGGTGTCCAGGGCAGCCGGTTCGACGGCGGCGTCGGTGGTGAGCACGCACAGCATGGTGGCCAGCGACGGGGCGAGCATGCCCGCCCCCTTGGCCATCCCGCCGACCGTCCAGGCGTCGGGGTGATGCACCGCAACCTGTTTGGCGACCTTGTCGGTGGTCATGATGGCCTGGGCGGCCTCGTCGCCTCCGGACAGGCCGCCGGCCATCTCGCGCACGATGTCGCGGGCCCCTGCGAGCACCCTGTCCATCGGCAACCGGTCGCCGATCAGGCCGGTGGAGCAGACCGCGACCTCGATGGCCCCGGTCTCGGTCCCCCATTCCGACAACGCGGCCGCGACGGCCTCCGCCGTGGCGTGGGTGTCCTGGAAGCCTCCCGGCCCGGTGCAGGCGTTGGCGCCGCCGGAGTTGAGGATGACCGCACGCAGCCGGCCGGTGGTGAGCACCTGCTGGCTCCACAGCACCGGCGCGGCCTTGACCTTGTTGGAGGTGAAGACACCGGCGGCGGCATAGTCGGGCCCCTCGTTGAAGACCAGCGCGAGGTCGCGGGCCCCGGACGCCTTGATACCGGCGGCGATGCCGGCGGCCCGGAATCCGGCCGGGGCGGTCACGCCCTGCTCGCGCAGCAACCTCACGGCGCCACCCCGACCACCGAAAGGCCCTGGGTCTCCGGCCAGCCCAGCGCCAGGTTCATCGACTGCACCGCGGCACCGCCGGTGCCCTTGACCAGGTTGTCGATCGCGGCGATCGCCACGAAGGTCTCGGCGGCCTCGTCGACGGCCACGGCGACGTGGGCCGCGTTGCTGCCGATGACCGCACCGGTGCGCGGCAGCTGCCCCTCGGGCATCACGTAGATGAAAGGCTCCGTCTGGTAGGCCTTTTCGTAGGCGGCCCGCAGCTGGGACAGCGGGGATCGAGTGCGCGCCGTGCAGGTCGCCAAAATCCCGCGGGAGGTGGGGATCAGCACCGGGGTGAACGACACCGTGACGTCGCGGTCGGCGACCGCGCCCAACCCCTGGGCGATCTCGGGGGTGTGCCGGTGGGCTCCGGCGATGTTGTAGGCCCGCGCCGACCCGATGACCTCCGAGCCGAGCAGGTCCGTCTTGGCGGCACGACCGGCGCCCGACGTGCCGCTGACGGCCACGACGGTGACGGCGGGCTCGATCAGGCCCTCGGCGACCGCCGGCCACAGCGCCAGCAGCGCCGCGGTCGGGTAACAGCCCGGGACGGCGATGCGGCGCGCGCCGCGCAGCCGTTCGCGCCCACCGGGAAGCTCCGGCAGGCCGTATGGCCAGCTGCCGGCGTGGGGGGATCCGTAGAAGCGCTCCCAGGCGGCGGCGTCGGTGAGCCGGAAGTCCGCGCCGCAGTCGACGATCAGGGTTTGGGGGCTCAGCTCTTCGGCCAGCGCCGCCGAATGCCCGTGCGGCAGCGCCAAAAACACCACGTCGTGGCCGGCGAGGACGGAAAGGTCGGTGGGCTCGACCACGCGCTGGGCCAAGGGCGTCAGGTGCGGGTGGTGCTCACCGAGGGTGCTGCCGGCGCTGGCCGCCGCCGTCACAGCGCCGATGGAAAGCCGGCCGTCGCCGTAGGCCGGGTGCCCGAGTAGCAGCCTGAGGATCTCTCCGCCCGCGTAGCCGGTCGCCCCTGCGACGGCGACCCTGATCACGTCGGCCATTTCGACGATTCTGCATGGTTATGCAGCACTTTGCAAATCCATTCTGGCGCTCCGAAATGTGGCCCTGACACGAAGTGG
>NZ_JBYCKY010000208.1:0-4194 GCF_057473605.1 Mycobacterium sp. TH-M82
TGGTGGAGGAGAACCGCTCGCAAGCCAACGTCATCGGCAACACATCGGCGCCCTACATCAACCAGCTCGCCGCGGGCGGCGCGATGATGTCGCAGTCATTCGCTTTGACGCATCCGAGCGAGCCCAACTACCTGGCACTGTTCGCCGGCAGCACCCTCGGGGTGACCGAGAACCTGTGCCCGGTCAACGCCGGAAACACTGCTAACCTGGGCTCTCAATTGCTCGCCGCCGGACACACTTTCGCCGGTTTCGCGGAGAGCCTGCCCGGTGTCGGCTCGACGGTCTGCAGTGCGGGCAAGTATGCCCGCAAGCACGTGCCCTGGGTCAATTTCAGCAATATCCCGGCGAACTACTCGCTGCCGTTTTCGGCGTTTCCGGGTCCGGCCAACCCAGCCGGTTATGCCGGGCTGCCGACGGTCTCATTCGTCATTCC
This sequence comes from Mycobacterium sp. TH-M82, assembly GCF_057473605.1. NCBI lineage: Bacteria > Bacillati > Actinomycetota > Actinomycetes > Mycobacteriales > Mycobacteriaceae > Mycobacterium > Mycobacterium sp. TH-M82. Next base: position 434 of record NZ_JBYCKY010000208.1, read on the forward strand.
CAACCTCGACAACGACATGCACGACGGTTCGGTCGCTTCCGGCGACCGGTGGCTGCAGCGGAATCTGTCCGGCTACGCGCAGTGGGCGATGGCCAACAACAGCCTGCTGATCCTGACCTGGGACGAGGACGACAAGAGCCAGAACAACCAGATTCCGACGGTCTTCTACGGAGCCGGTGTGAAACCCGGAAGCTACGACCAACCCATAAGTCACTACAACGTGCTCTCGACGCTCGAGGAGATGTACGGGCTGCCCAAGCTCGGTTTGGCGGCGCGGGCCCCCGCCATCACCGACATCTGGGACGGCTGACTCGGGACTCCGCCGACGCCTGCACCGCGCGTGTCGTTATCCTGTGCCGCGTGGCTGTTGAGCTGGTACCCATCCTTCTGAGCCTGACCGCTGGTGACCGTTACACGGTGTGGGCGCCGCGCTGGCGTGACTCCGGTGACGAGTGGGAGGCGTTTCTGGGCCGCGACGATGACCTGTACGGCTTCGGAACCCCGGCCGACCTGGTGGCGTTCGTGCGCACCAGCACCGACAACGATCTGACCGATCATCCGGGTTGGCAGAAGCTGACCCAGGCCAACGCGCACAAGCTGGATCCGAAACCGGCCAACCGGTTCGACCTCGTCGCGATTGAGGAGCTGCTCGCCGACAAGCCGAGCAAGAAATCGGTGGACAAGCTGGCCGACATGCTGGCCATGGTCTCCTCGATCGGGTCGGTGTGCGAGCTGGCCGCGGTGACGAAGTTCTTCAACGGCAACCCGAGCCTGGGCACGCTGGCCGGCGGGGTAGAGAATTTCACCGGCCGGGCCGGCCGAAAACGGTGGAACTCGATCGCCGAGATCATCGGACAGAACTGGGACAACGTGCTCGCCGCGATCGACGACATCGTCGCGACACCCGACGTCGACGATGCGATGTCGGCAACCGCAGCCGAGGAGTTGGCCCAGCCCCCCGAGGAGGACGACGAGCTCGAGGGCGCCGGGGAGGGTCCAGAGCCGACGGACATGGCGGCCGCCGCTGAGGAGCAACCGGCCGACGGTGTGACGGATACCACCGAGACCGGCGACGTTGCCGCCGGCCGGCACGACGACGACACCGTCGTGCTCGGTGCCGATGAGGGTTTCTGGACCAAGGTGGGCATCGACCCGGTTCGCATCCTCACCGGGGCCGGCACGTTGTACACGCTGCGCTGCTACCTCGGCGAGCACCCGATCTTCCTGGGCCGAAACGGGCGAATCAGCGTGTTCGGCTCAGAACGCGCGTTGGCCCGGTATCTGGCCGACGAGCACGACCACGACCTGTCCGACCTCGCCACCTACGACGACATCCGCACCGCCGCCACCGACGGCTCACTGTCGATCGACGTCACCGATGACAACGTCTACGTATTGACCGGGCTGGCGGACGATCTCGCCGACGGGCCCGCCGCGGTGGACCGCGACCAGCTCGAGCTGGCCGTCGAGTTGCTGCGTGACGTCGGCGACTACGCCGAGGACGGCATCGTCGACGACACGCTGCGGCCGGGCCACCCGCTCGGCGAGCTGGTGGGCTATGTGCTCGACCCCGAATCGGCGGACAAGCCCAGCCCACCGTTCGCCGCCGCGGTCAAAGAGTGGGAGGAGCTGGAGCGCTTTGTGGAGGCGCGGTTAAGGCGCGAGTAGCGACAAGCGGGTTTTGGAAAACGCGGTCCAGCCCGGACCGACCGGAGTTAGGCTGCAGTCCTGCCTCGTGAATGGGAAGGAGGTGTCGGAGGCGCAGCGGCGACACCGCCCTCGATCCCCACCGATTTCGATCGCGACCGGACTACCCGGCGTGAGAAGGGACCCACCATGGTAGTGACCAGTTTTCGGACCCGCGCCGCCACGCCCGCGGCCGTCGGCGCAGTGGCGGCCGCACTGGCCGTCGCCGTTGCCCCCACCGCTTGCGCCCAGGAATCCTGGGGTGCGATCGCCGTCTCGCCAGACGGCCAATCCGTCGGCGTATCGACAGATCAGGCCAATGAATACCTCGCCAACACGGCTGCCAGCGACGACTGTCGTCAAGACAACCCCGCCTGCAATGTGTTGATCACCTTCAAATCCCCGGACTGCGGTGCGGTCGTCACAAACGGGGACCACTATTTCGGGGATAGCGGCGCCACGGCGAAGGAAGCCGAACAAAATGCGATGAACCAGAGTCCCGGCAGCACCGTCCTGCGCTCAGCATGCAACGGGGCGGCTGAGGGTGAGGGTTCTTCGACAAGCGCGGCGACCACGGCGACCACGCCAGCCACCCCAACCACGCCAACCACGACGACGGCACCCGGCGGTTGAGCCCAGCTCACAACCCGCCCGCACGCCGAGCCAGCAGCCGGCGGATCGCGTCGTCCATGTGCTCGTCCATCAGGCGCACCACCGCGGCTTGGTCGCCGGCGCCGATCGCGTCGCGCAGGGCGACATGTTCGGCGACCTGCTCGCCCAGATCGGGGTAGGTGTCTTCGAGTTCCCCCAGCAGTACCCGGGTCTCCAGCAGCAGCGTCCGCATCGCCCGCTGCAACCGCAGGCTGCCCGCACACTCGACCAGCACCTCGTGGAACTGCTGGTCCGCGTCGGCGACCCCGGCGCCGTCGCACCGCCGGGCGGCCGCGGTCATGGCGTCGAGGGGGCGCCCCAGCCGGGCCCACGCAGCGCCGGCGTCACCGGCCAGCACCTCGCTGATCGCCACCCGTTCAATGGCCTTGCGGGCGCGGTACACGTCGCGCACGTCGTCGTCGGTGAGTTCGACGACGAAGATGCCCCGGTGCCGTTCACCGCGCAGCACACCCTCGGCCACCAGCCGTTGCATCGCCTCGCGCACCGGGCCGCGGGACACCTCGAACTGCGCGGCGAGGCTCGCCTCACCGAGCTGCTGGCCGGGTGAGAGCTGGCCGCGGGTGATGGCCTCCCGCAGCCGCTCGGCGATCAGCTCGGCCGTCGACTGCCTGCTCAGCGGGTCGAACAACGTGGCCTGCGCCGGCTGCGCCGTCTGCGCTTTCACCTTCGCCCACCGCCGCCGTGGGCGAACAGCGAACCCAGCCCGGCCACCTGCCGCGTGATGCCGGCAATGCGCAAGCCCTCCCACACGGTCACCACGTTGGCCGTCAGCACCGGTTTACCCAGGAGCTGCTCCAACGTGTCGACCTGGGCCACGGTGTGCATGGCGGTGTCGGGAATCAGCAGTGCCTGCGCCGCGGGGTCGTCGTTGCGCACCGCAAGCGTCCGCACCTCGGTCTCGGTCAGCCGGCCCACTTCGGCAGCGGTGTCGATACCGGCGTTGCCCATCGCCGCTACGTCGATGTCATATGCGGCCAGGAAGTCCACGAACAACCCGGCGATGTCGTCCGGATAGCTGGCGGCAACCGCGACCCGTGAGCACCCGAGGTTGGCCAGGGCGTGCACGAACGCCAACGACGTGCTCGACGCCGGCACTCCGGCGGCCGCCGCCAGGCGGTCCACTTGGTCGGCGGCGCCGTCGCGCCCGAACACGAAGCTGCCCGACGTGCACGCCCACACCACCGCGGCCGGTCGCCGCGCTGCCAGCCGCGCCGCCCCCTCGGCGAGCTTGGCCGGGCTGCCCAGCTCGATCAGCTCGGGCACCGCGTGCAGGTCCGTTCCGTAGACGTGGGCCACCGGCAGCTGCACCCCCAGCAGCCCCGCGGCCATCGGGTAGTCCGACTCGGCGGCGTGATCGGGATAGATGAACCCGACGGCTGGGCTCAGCGCGCCCTCCGAGCTCA
>NZ_JBYCKY010000209.1:0-11502 GCF_057473605.1 Mycobacterium sp. TH-M82
AGGGCAGCGACGTCGAGGACAAACTCGCCAACGTCATCTTCACGCCGTTCCAGGACCGGCACGGCAGCAGCATCCTGACCGTGCGCGACCAGAACACTTTCGCCGAGGAGCTGCGCCAGAAACGGCTGATGACCCTGATCCACCTCTGGCTGGTGCACCGCTTCAAGGCTGACTGGGTGCACTACGTCACACCCACCGAGGACAACCTGTACCAGACCGAGAAGATGAAGTCGCACGGCATCTTCCGTGATGTTCACCAGGAGGTGGGCGAGATCATCGTCGCCGAGGTGAACCAGCCGCGCATCGCGGAGCTCCTCGCACCGGATCACGCGGCGCTGTGGCGACTGATCCGCAAGGAAGGCTAACGCGAGTGGTGTCCGCCGCTACTCACCCGGCCTGACCTCGTCCTGGTGCTTCTTCGTCATGTGGTCGATGGCCTGCAGCGGCGCCCGTCACGCCTGCTTGGGCAGCTGAGCGTACATCAGCGGCACAATATGGTCGGCCAGGTAGGCATGTCCGGCGTCGGTGGGGTGTACACCGTCGGTACCGATCAAATCGGGCCTGTAGACAAACCACCGCTCTGCGATCGGATCGACGAACGCGGCCCCCGCCGCACGGGCCTCGGTCGCGAGGATGTCCCGGACCCGCAGCATGGCGTCAGGCACGTCAGCGGTGGGCCACGGTGGGCCGATCACCAACAGTCTCGCCGACGACGTGACCCGGCGCGCGAGGCCGAACGTGTCATGGATCATCGTTGTCAGCTGCGCCGGGTCGACATCTCGATCGTTGCGGGAGCCGAAGAACACCACCAGCGCATCGTCGGGGTGAACCGCACGGGAGGCCAGATCTTCGAACAGGCTGCCCTGGTTGCCGCGCACGCCGTAGCCGGCGCCCCCCTCCGCCACTACATCGGCCGCGACGTGCATCCCGCGGCGGGCCAGCTTCTGCCATGCCAGTTCGGTCCAGCCTCTGGCGCCCTCACCGCCCTCGGCCGAGCCGGCCGTGTAGGAGTCGCCGATCACCGCGACGTACTCCTCCGGCGAACCCAGCAGCCGGGTCTGGCAGCACCGAACCGGCGCCGAGCGCTCGGCCAGCGGACGGACCCAGGGCAGCGCTGCGAGAGCGACCGACGCAGCCAGCGCGACGGCCAAAGTGGCGTGCCGGGTCACCGTAACCTCCCCAGTCTTCCCCGGTCGATGGCACCACCGGCCGTACCGCAATCTGTCCCGGCGTGTGACGTTACTGCACGGTCAACGCGCCACTGCCACAGCGCGGTAACGGTTGCATCGCACTTGCCGCGTTTACTGCGACCGCCGTCCGGCGTGGATCCAGGATCTCATCGACGACGGAGACCGAGTCGGACTCGAGGTCGATCGGATCGCTGGCCGGCTGCATCCGCGCGGGCGCGCCCGTAGCGGCGTTGGCATCGCCGATGGTGGCCATGCTGCGCATCCATCGGCGGGCCGGTTCTTCGACCACGTGGAACAGCAGCGTCGAACCGGCGACGGCGATCGCCAAGAGGGCGATGACGATCCATTTTCCCGTTGCGCCGTGCAGCGCGACGTGGAACTGCACCGCGGCCCAGTTCCACGCGGTGTGCACCAGCTCGTGCACCATGTACAGGCAGAACGAGATCTGGCCGCCGTACACCAGCAGCCGGGTGGACAGCAGCCTCGGCAGGCTGCCCACCCCGACCGTCAGCGCCACCACCAGCGGCACGAACAACACGTCGACCAGTCCCCCGCTGTCGTAGATCCCGGAAAGTGGGTGCGCGTCGAAGAAGTACAGAGCGCCGACGATGACGGCCACAACGGCCGTGGAAACATAGCCGGCACCTCTACGGGCATGCTCGGTCAGCCGCAGCTTGCGCACTGCCGCGCCGGCCAGCACACCAGCAGTGAACTGCATGACGATCCGCGGCAGCCAGCTCCAGGGTGTGTAGAACTGACCGCTCACCACCAGCAGCAGCATCGGTGGCAGCGACGCGGCGACCGCCAGCCACATCACGTTGCGCGCCCTGGTCACCCGCGCTAGTCGATAGACGACCAGCACCAATACGCCGAACAGCAGGTAGGCCAACCATTCCGCGCTGATCGACCAGGCCGGCCCGTCCCAGCTGGACCCGTCGAAGAAGGGCTGGAACCATAGCTGAACCAGCAGCACCTGACGTAGGTAGCTGGTCGCGGTCAGCTGGCCGACCTCCTCCGACGGCACATGACCGACGTGCAGCGTGAAGACCACCCACAGCGCGGCAAGGTGCAAAGTGACCAGGTAAACCGGCCATACCCGGGCCAGCCGCAGCCACAGGAAGTGCACCGTCTCGCGCCCCGACCACGTCAATCCCATCCGGTCCAGGTAGTTCCAGGTCAGCACGAACCCACTGAGAATGAAGAACAGGTCGACGCCCTGCGCACCGCAGTTGAGCACCGGGGCGAGCGTATCGCTGAATTCGGGGGCCGCCTCGGCCAGCAGTGGCCGGAAGTGAAACAGCACCACCCACACCGCGGCGACGATGCGCAACCCGGTCAGGGCTTTGATCTCTCCGGTGCGCACAACACTCTTTCGCCGGTGGGCTCTGCTATTGCGGCTCTCGTGCTCGCAGACTAGCAGCGCAATAATCTCTGGTACGGGCGGTGGCCGCCCGTGACCATGTGGTTGCCGCCGTCGCGTTGCTCGAACAGCGCCGACCGCACGAAATTCAGTTCTCACCAAAGCGTTAAACGCCAGCCCATGCCGCCTTAACTTCGCCGCCTAACGTCGGGAACACCTAGGAGCCGGCGATTGCCGGCCCGGATATTGCGAATGAAGACGAGGCCGACCATGACCACGACGACTGCCCGGGACTCGACCAACTCCACCGTCGACTGCAAAGGCGCACAGGTTCGGGCTCACTATCGCCACCTGGCGACCGTGGTGACGATCCGGGGCCGCATCGACCCCACCAACGTCGATCTGCTCAGCGACCACGTTCGACGCTATATCCTCGCGAAAGAACCACTGGTGCTCGATATGAGCGGTGTCGATGCTTTTGCAGCCGCCGGCATCTGGCTGTTGTGCGTGGTGGACGGAGACTGCCGCGCCGCCGGCGTGGAGTGGACGCTGGTGGAGAGCCCGGTGGTCAGCGATCTGCTGCGTGACTTCGATGAGGATGCCAAGTTCCCGACCTCCCGTTCGGTGCACCAAGCGCTGCACAACCTCGCCGACGTCATCGAACGGCGCCGTCGGGTGCTGCTGCCGCTGTTCGAGAAGACGGCCTGAAATATCTGGCAAGCCTGTCGCCGCGCTGATCGACGTCGCGGCCCAACTCGCCGGCAGATTGCGGCGCGACGGCTGGGTGCTCGCGGCGGCTGCCGTGGTGTGCACCGCCGGTCTCGGTTTCTGCTCCCCGAGTTCCGCATCACCGGGTCCGGGGCCGGATCCCTCCCCCGGTGTGCCCGCGGTCGGCACTGCGGCGCGTGCCGCGGGCTTGGTCGATATTCGCAGCGCCGTCCCGGATGCGATCGTCGACCTGCGTTATGCGACGCCGGACAATTTCGTCGGAACATCGCTGTACCCACCCGACGCACGCTGCCTGGTGCACGAATCCCTGGCGCCGGGCCTTGCGACCGCGGCCGCCGTGCTGCGTCGCCAGGGCCGTGCGCTGGTCTTCTGGGACTGCTATCGGCCGCACGGCGTGCAGGTCGCGATGTTCGAAGCGGTTCCCGACCCGAATTGGGTGGCCCGTCCCGGTCCGTTCGCCCGCAGCCACGAGGCCGGGCGTTCGGTCGACGTGACATTGGCCGATCTGGCGGACCCGACTGCCCAGTGCCCGGCGGCGCGGCGCGCCGGTGTGGCCTGCCCGGTCGACATGGGGACCGACTTCGACGATTTCTCGCCGCGCGCGTCGGCGTTCGCCACCCGGGGCATCAGTGAAGCGGCGGCATCGAATCGGACCGCGCTGCGCAGCGCCATGGGTGCCGGCGGCCTCGCGGCCTACTCCGGCGAGTGGTGGCACTTCGACGGCCCGGGCGCCGGGGTCGAACGTCCCATCCTCGACGTTCCGGTCGGCTGAGCGGTGGTCAACGGCCGCCCCGGGTGGACAGGTGGCGCTCCACCGACTCGACCTTTGCGGTCATCGCGTCGGCGACGCCCTGCCGCCAGTCCACCTTGATCACGTGCTGACCCGGGGTGAGCGCGACGCCACGGCTTCCACCGCCCGTTGCACCACCGCCATCACCTCCGCCCAGGTGTCGCCTTCGAGCACGGTGAACATCGAGTCGGTCCGGTTCGGCAGCCCGGACTCCCGAACGACCCTGACCGCTTCCGCGACGATCTCACCGACGCCCTCCCCCACGCCCAGCGGCGTGACAGCAAACGCAACCAGCACAGACACCTATCTCACCTGACCCAGACTCACCACGACGAGCGTACTGCGACTGGCCGCACCGCCACCAACGATGGCAGCATCGAACCCCATGCGGATTCTGGTACAACGCGTCTCGTCGGCGCGTGTGTCAGTCGATCACCGGACGGTCGGCGCGATCGAACCGGTTGGCCCGGACGGCTCGACCGGACAGGGGCTGCTGGCTTTCGTCGGAGTCACCCACACCGACGATGTCGCCAAAGCGCAGCGGCTTGCCGAAAAACTCTGGCGGCTGCGGATTCTCGATGACGAGCGGTCTGCCGCCGACGTCGATGCACCGATTCTGGTGATCAGCCAGTTCACGCTTTACGCCGACGCCGCCAAGGGGCGGAGACCATCCTGGAACGCCGCCGCGCCGGCGGCGGTCGCCCAGCCGCTGGTGGCCGCATTCGCCGAGGCGCTCCGCCGCCTGGGCGCACACGTGGAAACCGGAGTGTTCAGCGCGCATATGTACGTTGAACTGATCAACGACGGCCCGGTGACTCTGCTGCTGGAGCTGTGATCGGACACTCGGCGGATCAGCTGGCCGATTACGGGATAAGGGGCATGACCACACCGAATGCGATCGCGAACGGGACCAATGCGGTGTCGGCGGCGATCGGATCACCGATCGCGCCGAGGAGGTTACCGGCCTCGAGTTGATTCACGAAAACGTTCGCGTCGTATGCGGGAAGGCTGGTGAGGAGCGCGTTGGCGGTGTCGGCATCTGAGAGCAGCAGCGCATACGCGTTCGAGAGACTACCGCCGAGGTCGTTGATGAGACCGGGAAGCGACGTCGGCGTGGTCGTCACGGCCCCACCAAGGTCGCCCAGGTTAACCCCCATGACCTTCGCCGACGCGAGCAACGTCGACAACGCGGGGTTGTCCTGGATCGGTGTCAACTGATAGTTGTCCGGGTTTTCCAGTTGCTTGACGGCGTCGGTGATTCCCTGCTGCAGACCTCCGCCCAGCGCGGTGAGCACATCGGCCGGGTTGAGGTTCGTCGGGAAAAGCCCGAACGTCGTCGGCACGTTCGCATCTCCCTGCGACCAACCGTCGGTGATGCTGCCGTAGCCGAGGTTGACCAGGATCCGGGTGTCGGGCTCGAGCAGGTCGTAGAGCGGCTGTCCGATCACTGGGACCAACTGCAGCAACTCCAGCAGTGGTAACTGCAGGTCCGGGATCATGTAGTAATTCGTGAGCGTGTCGGCCGCCGACGTCGGCAGTTGAATCGCCTGGCCGCCATCCGCTTCGGGCGTAAGCTGCGCGGGCGTGAAACCCATGTACTCGCTGTGCACCAAAACGAGACCGAAAATGGCGTTGAGATCCGACAACGGGTCGATCGGATACTGTGGGAAATCGGCGAACCCGTCGTACTCGGCGGTGTAAATGTCGGTCGGGTAGAGCTCATCGGGGGTCGCGCCGCTAAACGTGACGCCGAAGCTCGGGATGGACGGATTGGTACCGACCGGGACGTCGAAGCGTTCCAGCAGACCCCCGTTGGGGTTGCTGGGGTCGCCGACCAACACGAAGTGCACGTCGTGGCTGGGTACGCCCTGGCTTGAGAGCTGCGGCATCGTCAGCGAAGAGACCGTGGAGCTCTGCGACCACCCGAACACCACCACCGGGTTGGCGGCGTCGACCCCTCCGCCGGCGATTCGGCTCTGGACAGCTGAGTCCAGAATCTGTTGCCCCTGCACCTCCGAGGTGTCGAACGGCAGGCTTTTGACACCGGTTTCCGGATACAGCCCCTCGGGAGTGAACAAGGCTTGGGTGGCCCCGGTGAAGCCGCGCGGCTGCAGGTACAGCGAGTCGACGGCGTCCACGTAGGACTGGGACGGTATCGGGTAGCCGCTTGGACCGATGACCAGGGCCGTGCCGTTTCCCAGCGCCGAATCGCCTGTTTCCCCGGTGAGCCGTACAGCGCGCACCTGCACGTCGGGCACGGGCGGGGCCACCGGGGCCACCGGGGCCACAGCGAGGATGCTCGCACCGATCAAGGCCGCACCGGCATAAAGACGAATCGTTCCTGGCACGCATCGCTCCTTGCGGGTCGGACCGCAGACGGCCGGAATCTGACGGTTGTCGAGCGGGGTTGGCGCCCCCCGAGTCGTTAGCTTAACTTCTCACTTTGTTGGGTGCTTCGTTGTACGGAAACGAATCCGCACACGACAACGCACACGCGACATCCTCGAGACACTGGGGACCCTGAGGGCACTGGGGGCACTGCTCAGGCGGTCGATGCTCCCCCGATCACAGCGCCGGCCCGTCCCGGAGGGGCGGCCGCTCCACATTGGCCAGCCCGACCGGCGGCAGGTACACCCCCACCAGCGTGCGGTGCCACCACGCCCGGTCACGCCGTAGCTCCCGCCAGGTGGTGAAGCGGTAGAGGTAAAGCAGCGCCCGCACATACTGCGGCGGGGCGTCGGGAAAAGGGTTGTGGCGCAACAGGCGCAGCGTCGCCCGGTCGTTTTCCAGCAGCCGCAGCATGAAAGCACCCCGCCACTGCTGCGCGTACAGGGGGGAGATGGCGGCGAACCACATCAACCAGTCCAGGCGCAGATGATACGGCGCCCACTGCGCCGGCAACCGGTGCAGCGCTCCGGGCTTGCCTTTGAATTCGTATTCTTTCCATACGGTTTCATCAGTGGCCTCCGGCTCGTCGGTGCCCTCGATCACCACTTCGCGACGGGTCCGGCCGATCGATCCGAACGCGCCATAGGTGTTGACCAGATGAAACGGGTTGAAGGACGCATTCATCCGCTGCCGGCGAGAGAGCAGGTTGCGCACCGGCCAATAGCTCAGCACCACAACCGCAACGGTGAACGCAACCACCAGGCCGGCGAACCACGGCGGTGCTTGCGGCAGCGCCGGCGGTTCAGGGATCGGCAGCAGGGCCGCCACCCGGGAGCCGTCGATTGCGCTGCAAGCCAGGACGATCGTCAGCCAGTTCAGCCAGGCGAAATTGCCGGACGCCACCAGCCACAGCTGGGTGACGACGATGATCACGGCCGCACCGCTGGCTACCGGTTGAGGGACGAACAACCCGAACGGCACCACGAGTTGGGCAAAATGGTTGCCCGCCACCTCAACCCGGTGCAGCGGCTTGGGCAGGTGATGGAAGAACCAGCTCAGCGGCCCCGGCATCGGCTGCGTCTCGTGGTGGTAGTACAGGCAGGTCAAGTCGCGCCAGCACGAGTCGCCGCGCAGCTTGATCAGCCCCGCCCCGAACTCGATCCGGAACACCAGCCACCGGGCCAGCCACATCACCAACACCGGCACCGCGACGCGATCGTTGCCCAGGAAAACGGCGAGGAACCCACTCTCCAGCAGAATGGATTCCCACCCGAACGAATACCACGTCTGGCCGACGTTGACGATCGACAGATACATCACCCACAGCGACAGCCAGCCCAGCATCGCCACCCACAGCGGCACCAGGTCGGCTGCGCCGGCGACCATGGCCGCCGAGAGCGCCGCACCCGACCAGCACACGCCGGCGAAGAACCGGTCGGAGTAGTGGAGATGAAAGATGCTCGGCGCAGCCCGGAATGGCTGCCGCTGGAGGAACCGCGGCACCGGCAGCAGGCCGTGCTCTCCGATGAGCGCGCGGAACTGTCGCCCGCCCGCGATGAACGCGATCAGATAGATGGCCGCGATACCGCGTTCCAGCACCAGCCGGCCCAGCCAATAGTCGGGTGCTGTGAACCACGCGAAGTCTGTTTCCAAGCCCGCAACTCCTGTGATGTTTCATACCACCGGTTGCCGGCCCAGTTCAGCCGTTTGCGAGTAGCCGGCGCAGTAGGTGCAGGGCCACGGTCGTGGAACGGTCCCGGACATCAGCGCGGTTGCCCGGCAGTCGGGTGGTTCGGGTGATCATCGGGCCGCGGCCATTACAGCCATCACCACCCAGCAACACGGTGAAGCAGACCGTACCCACCGGCTTGTCCGCGGTACCGCCGCCCGGCCCGGCAATCCCGGTGATCGCCACCGCGGTGTCCGCCTGGAAGCGGCGCAGCGCCCCGGCCGCCATCGCCTCTGCCACCGGCTCGGAGACCGCACCGTGTTCGGCGATCAGCGTGGCGTCGACCCCGAGCAAGTCCACCTTCGCGTCGTTGGAGTAGCAAACCACCCCGCCGGCGACGTAGCCGGACGCGCCCGCCACCTCGGTCAGCCGTGCCGCCAGCAGCCCGGCGGTGCAAGATTCCGCGGTCGCGATCCGGCGACCCGACAGCAACCCGGCGACAATGTCGTCCACCCGTGAACCGTCTTCGGAGTAGATCGCGCCGGGGTGGCGCCCGCGCAGCAGCGTGAGCAGCCGCTGGTACACCGCGTCGGCGGTCGGTTCGTAGCGGGTGACCATCTCGATCTCCCCGCGCCGCAGGCAGGTGGTGATCTCGAGCTGGTCGAAGCCCGCGACCCGCTGCTGCGCGTCGCGCAGCGAGTCGGCCAGCCCCGACTCCGGTGGCCCGAACATCCGCACGGTCTGCTGCCGGTAGGTGGTCCGGCCGGCGATCGCCGACTGCACGGCGGCGGTCTGCACCGCTGTCTGCCACATCGGCTGCAGCTCGCGCGGCGGCCCAGGCAGCACCACCACCGTCGGCCGGCCGGGCACCACCACGCCGGGTGCGGTTCCCACCGGGTCGATCACCAAGGCCCCGGCCGGAATCAGCGCCTGCTTGCGGTTGGCGGCGCGGATCGCCTCGAAATCAGGCACGTTCGGGCCATCGGGGGTGTGGTAACGCGCAATGAAGGATTTCAGGATCGCGGCGATCTTGGTTTCCAGATCGGAGTCGAGCACCAGTTCGCGCCCACAGAAGTGGGCCACGGTCGCTACCGTCAGGTCATCGGCCGTCGGCCCCAGGCCGCCGCTGGTGATGATCAGATCCACGCCCTCGCCGGTCAGGAACCGCAGCTGTGCCTCGATGTCCCGGGGGCGGTCACCGCAGATCGTGATGTGCGCCAGCTCAACCCCGAGCTCAAGGAGGCGATCGGCGATCCAGGGACCGTTGCGGTCTTGAACTCGTCCGGTCAGTACCTCGGTGCCGGTGACCACAATCCCCGCACGTGCGCTCACCGGTCCGAGACTACGCAGTCAGTTTTACGGCAGTGCCGAGATGATGGGCAGACTGCCGGCCGCCGGATGACTCGGCACCACCGGCACCGCGGCCGCGGCGGACGGGACGAAAAGGCCCGGGAAGGTTGCCGCCGGAGCGGCGGCCGGGGCGGCGCCGCCGAGATTCGGCAGCGGGAATGGCAGCAGCGAACCCAGGTTGCCCGGCGCCGGGAGTCCGGACGTGACCGGCAGACCGGCGGCGGTGCCGGCCGTCGGGGCGAGCGCCGCGGGAGCCTGGGGCAGGTTGATGGTGGCGGTGGCGATCGGCGCGGGAGCCGCCGGTATCGCCGGCGCACCGCCCAGTGCAGCTGCGGCGGTCTGCAGCAACTGCTGCGGAATGCTGCCGACCTGCTCCACCAGCCCCGGCAAACCCGGACTCGTCAGCGTGGTCGTGTCAGCCGTCGCAGTTGCGCTCGACGCCAGCGCGGCCAAGAACAGGCCCACGGCGGTGCCCGCGGTGACGGTGATGCGGTTTCGGATGCGTGACATGGTTTTCCAATCCCTACGGCGACAAGGTCGGGATCGAAGTTAGACCACGGCGAGAGTGACTCCAGTGACAGACGTGGCTGTTTATGAAACCGTTGCGAACGAGAGTCGTTGCGGTGACCGTTACTTGGCCAGCCAGCCCTGGATCTTAGCCAGATCCCTGGTGTAGGCCAGCAGCACAGAGTCCTCGTAGTGCGATCCCCCGTTGAGAACGCCGGGATCGCGCCATATCACATGGACGTGGGACGCGCCACGGATGTAGATATCGGCCCGGTCGTGTTCCTGGCGTCGCCAGCCAAACTGTTCCCCGAACTCAGACAGTGCCTGCCGCTCGTCGGTTGCGGTGGTCATCGGTTGCTCCTGGTGCTTACTGCTGCGTCGAACACGCTAGCAGTTGCGGCCCGGCCGGTGCAGCCCACCTGGCGGCGGCGGTGGCAGACTGGGCGGTTGCGCAACCGGCTCAGCGGGGTAAGGCGGTTCATGACAGCGACATCTCGGGGGGCCACCCGATGAACGGTGCACATCTGCAGGTCGATGTGCTGGCCGAGATCGCCGCCGGTCCGGCGGGAGGGCGGATCGGAGCGTTCTTCGACCTGGACGGCACGCTGGTTGCCGGGTTCACCGCCACCGCTCATGCCCGACATCGCATCAGCCGCCGGCAGGCCGGGATCGGGGAGGTGGCCGGTATCGTCGAAACCGCGATGCGGTATCGGTTCGGCCGCATGCGGTTCGAGCGGCTGCTGGTTCGCGCCGCGGGATATCTGAAGGGCGAATCGATGAGGCGGCTGGACGCGCTCGGCCAGTGGCTGTTCGTCGACCGCATCGCGGCGAGGGTTTACCCACGCATGCACGAAATCGTGCACGCCCACCAGCGTCGCGGCCATACCGTGGTGCTCAGCTCCTCGGCGGTCACCATCCATGCCGAGCCGGTAGCACACTTCCTCGGTATCACCCATGTGTTGTGCAATCGCTTCGAGCTCGACGACCAGGGCAAGCTGACCGGTGGAATCGTCGAACCGGTTATCTGGGGGGTCAATAAGGCCGCGGCGGTCCAGCGGTTCTGCGCCGAGCACGGCGTAGCCCTGCAGGAGAGTTATTTCTACGCCGACGGTGCCGAAGACGTTCCGCTGATGTCGCTGGTGGGTCGGCCCCGGCCGGTGAATCCCCGACCGGGACTGGCCGCGATGGCGACGAAGCACGGCTGGCCGGTGCTGCGGGTCGCCGGCTCGGACCGGGGCAGACGGTCCGCAGGGCAAGCCAGGTCGATCCGGTACTAAACTAGAACACGTTTCAATTCGCTGCTAAGGAGCACCCATGCACACCGCGATCTGCGACCAGCTAGGCATCGAGTTTCCGATCTTCGCGTTCACCCACTGCCGCGATGTGGTCGCCGCGGTGAGCAAGGCCGGTGGTTTCGGGGTCCTCGGGGCGGTCGGCTTCACACCCGAGCAACTCGAGATCGAGCTCAACTGGATCGACGAGCACATCGGCAACCATCCCTACGGCGTCGACATCGTGA
>NZ_JBYCKY010000210.1:0-2948 GCF_057473605.1 Mycobacterium sp. TH-M82
GTACTCGGCCAGGCACTCGGCCTCGTGCTGCTCGCCTTTCTGGCGCAGCAACCTGGCGAACGACCCGAACGCCGCAGCGGGCTCGGTCAGCAGCCCCGCCTCCACCTGGTTTCGCAGCGTGAGGAAGTGCGCGCAGTCCAGCCACGCCGTGATCCTCGACGGCGTGAGCAGACGATCTGTCACGGCAGTCTCTCCCTCGCGCAGTCAGCCGGAAGGCTGCTGATGCGCCAGGATAATCGTCGACGCCGACAGCGCCTGGGCGAACACTATCCTAGTACGAAGGCGAACTCCCAGGAACGCGTCGGCGTTGACGACCGGCCGGGTCGCCCAGGCGATCGTCGTCGGCGGCGAGATCGAGGACGCCGTGGCGGTGTGTCTGGCGAACACCACCAGCCTCATCCGTCACCGCACCGATGGATAGGGACAGTTGCCCGCCTTGCAGCGACAAGCTCCGTTGTCGCGCGTAGTCGGGTACTTGCCTCTATCGTTCCCGGCGGCGACGACGGCGGCGGGCAGGCCGGCGCACCGGACGACGGCGGCGGCGGGCAGGCCGGCGCACCGGACGACGGTGCTGCACAGAACGCGCCAAGCGCTTGGATCATCGCGCTCTGGGCGGCACGTCGGCGCATCATGGAAGCATGCGGATCGGAGTCGGGGTGTCCACCGCGCCCGACGCGCGGCAGGCCGCGGCGGAAGCAGCAGCGCAGGCGCGCGACGAGCTCGCGGGCGAGGCGCCGTCGCTGGCTGTGCTGCTGGCATCGCGATCGCATGCCGACAGCGCTGCCGACGTCCTCAAGATCGTGCAGGAAAGCATCGAGCCGCCGGCGCTGATCGGGTGTGTGGCCCAGGGCATCGTCGCCGGCCGCTGCGAGATCGAGGACGGGCCGGCGGTGGCGGTGTGGCTGGCATCCGGGCTGGCCGCCGAGACGTTCCAGATGGACTTCGTGCGCACCGGTTCGGGTGGGCTGCTCACCGGTTACCGCTTCGATGCGACCGCCCGCGATCTGCACCTGCTGCTGCCCGACCCGTACAGTTTCCCGGCGAGCCTGCTCGTCGAGCACCTCAACACCGACCTGTCGGGAACGACCGTGGTGGGCGGCGTGGTCAGCGGCGGGCGGGGGCCGGGTGAGACCCGGCTGTTCCGCGACCACGACGTGCTCACCTGCGGGCTGGTCGGCGTGCGACTGCCCGGCGTGCACGCGGTGCCGATCGTGTCGCAGGGCTGCCGGCCGATCGGCAACCCGTATATCGTCACCGGCGCCGACGGCAGGGTGATCACCGAGCTGGGCGGTCGGTCGCCGCTGCAGCGGCTGCGCGAGATCGTCGCGGGCCTACAGCCCGGCGAGCAGGAACTGGTTTCCGCCGGCCTGTCGATCGGGATCGACGTCGACGAGCACCTGGCGTCCCCGGGCCAGGGCGACTTCTTGATCCGGGGGCTGCTCGGCGCCGACACCGCGACCGGGGCGATGGAGATCGGAGACGTCGTCGAGGTGGGCACCACCGTTCAGTTCCAGGTCCGCGACGCCGACGGCGCCGATGCGGATCTGCGCCGGGCCGTGCAACGCGCGGAGGCAAGGCTGCCCGGGCGTGCGGTGGGCGCGTTGTTGTTCACCTGCAACGGGCGGGGGCGGCGGATGTTCGGTGCCGCCGACCACGACGCGTCGACGATTGCCGAACTTTTGGGCGGGATCCCGCTGGCCGGGTTTTTCGCTGCCGGGGAGATCGGCCCGGTCGCCGGACGTAATGCGTTGCACGGGTTCACCGCGTCGATGGCGGTGTTCGTCGATGGGGCGGAATGAGCCGGTGGAGCACGACGCGGCCGCGGCACGGGTGCTCGCCGGCGGGGCGGACCGCGACTCATGGAGATGCGCGCCAGGTTCGATATCACCGCAGCCGGGCAACAGCGGATCGTCGAACTCATTCAGAACGTGATCGACGCCCAGGGCGGGACCGCCACGGCCTGACCGATGCTGTCCTACGCCACCACCCGGCGACGGCTACTCACCGAGTCGTTCGCGCAGCAGCCGGTCCCACCCCGCCAACGCCCGCTGGTTCCCGCCGCCGGGGCGGTTGCCGAGTGCTTTGCGGTACTGCTCGGCGAATCCTTCCCAGGCGTCCGGAACCTTCAGCATGCCGGCGAGCACCGTGGCCAGCGTCGTCTCCTTCGCGGCGACCGGCCCGTCGCCGTAGCGAGTCCAACCGTACTCGGACTCCCAGCGGATCAACTGCGGCGCAGCGGTTTCGGCGAACCTCTGGAAGCCGTACTGCTGCCACAGTGAACTCCACAGTGCCGCAGCAGCATCGGAGACGACGAACCCCGCCGCGGCCACCGGGTCTTCGGAACGAAAGTAGTAGGTGTCGCGGGCGGCACAGGCCAGGTCGATCAGCTGCGCCAGCGCGGCGGCTGCCGGCTCCGGTTCGTCGTCGCGCAGCGCGTCCTGAGCTTCCGTCGCGAGCCGCTTGAAGGTGAACCGCCAGCGGGTCCGCTCCCGAGGCGACACCCGCCGATCGCCGGCGAAGTAGGCACCGGCGCGGGCCAGCTCCACGAAGTTGGCGACCTCCGCATGCACCTCCTGCGGATCGGGTGGCGGCTTACGCTGCCGGACCGGACGGGCGTCGCCGGCCAGCTCGGCCTCGACGCGTTCCCGCATCTTCGCCGTGCCACGCCAGTACAGATTCCACAGCGCCTTGCGCAACTGTTCGTCGTCGTGCCCGGACATGGCCCGGAAGAACTGCTCGCGATTCATGCGGGTGGTGGCCACGACGACGATTATCTCAAGGCCGGCAGTCGTTTGCGGTGTCCGCGGTGGCTGTGGATGGAGCGACTTCCCAAACCGCCGCGCCGGCGTACGCTGCCAGCATGCAGCCGGAGAACCTCGAGCCGCGCGTCACCGCCGTGGAGGGGCAGGTGGGTGAGTTGGCTCGCGAGGTGCGGGCGAACAAAGTCG
>NZ_JBYCKY010000211.1:0-2944 GCF_057473605.1 Mycobacterium sp. TH-M82
CCACCATCGACGCGACGAACACCGCCACCATGAACCCGGCCGCGACCGGGACGGGTGCGGCGGTCAACGCCCGGGCCACCCGGCCCTCGCCGGCCGCGCGTGGGGCGAAGTGCAGCCAGGCCGTGTAGGCGGCGACGATCGCGAACAGGATGAAAAACATGGTGCTGACTGTGATCGGCCCGATGCGCGGTTTGGTGGAGTTGAACGGCACGCCGTAGCTGGAGACGTACCACCAGCCGTTGGTGGTGGCCCAGCACAGCGCCAGCACGAACAGCAGGGCGCTCAGAAACGCCATCCGGTTGCGCGACCAGCGCAGCACCTCATGCGACACCAAAACAGTCGCCAACGCCGCCATTGCTCCGGCGACCGCGGCGAACAGGCCGAAGTGGTGCACCCACTTGGTGGGGGTGAACATCAAGAAGAACATGGTGCCGAAGATCACGCCCATCAACCGCCATGCCGGGCCGCGCGCCACCCCGGGAATCCTCTTGCGCCGCAACATGATGAACATCGCGGTGAACAAACACAGGGCAGTGATCAGGAAGCCGAACCGTCGCGACAGCGAGCCGTCGACGGTGGGCAGGATCAGGTAGTAGTAGCGCAGGTTCTCGGTGTACCAGGCCTGGCTGGGTCCGATCGCGCTGCGGATCCGGGTGGCTTCGATGACAGCGCGTAGGGTCTGGTCGGCGAAGACCACGGTCAGGATCACGAAGCCGGCCGCCAGCAGCGGGGCCACCAGCGCCCAGGTGCCGACCTGGCGGTGCCGGCGCACCAGGATCCGCAGGATCGGGCGGCCGCCGGCCACCAGCGCGGCCACCGCGATCAGGCCGGTGGGCTGGATGCCGAGGGTGAACGCGGCGCAGACCACGGCCAGCGCGGCCGGGGTCATCCGTCCGGCGATCATCGCCCGCTCGATCAGCACGTAGGTGACGAGCGACCCGGCCGCGATGATCGGCTCCGGCCGCAGCCCGTTGTTGAACGGCATCCAGGCCGCCAGCAGCACCGTCGCCGCCGCCCACATCGCGGCGCGGCTCGACGACACCGCCGGGCCGAACCGGGGCAGCACCTCACGGGAGAGCAGCAGCCAGCACACCAGCCCGGCGATCAGGTCGGGAAGCCGGATCCAGATGCTGGCGTCGCTGACCCGTGTCATCAGCGCCAGCAGGTTGTAGTACCAGCCGAACGGGTCTTCTGGGCTGCCGAACCAGCGGAAGTAGTTGCTCATGTAGCCGGCGTGTCCGGCGACGCGGGCCATGCCCAGCACGTAGCCGTCGTCGGAGGAGTTGGCGCCGATCACGTGCCAGACCAGAAAACCGAGGATCACCGTGGCGTCGGCGAGGGTGAAGAATCGCCACCGGGCCGGGATCAGCCGGGCGATCAGGCCACGCCCGTCGGTTCGGTCCAGCCGCCACAGTGCGGTCAGCGCGACGACGGTGGCGAGGATTGCACCGATGATCGCGGCCAGTTTCAGCGCGGTCGGCCTGGTGGAGAACCGGGTGTCGATGTCGGCGGCCAGCTCCAGCCCTGCCGGGGCTGGGCCGGTCAGGTCGGTGAACACCCCGACGACCTGTGGGCGCAGGTTGGGATCGGCCCAGCCGGATCGCTCGGTCAGCCCGGCGAACGTGGCGAAGGTGCCGGCGTGCGACGAGGTGATCTCGATCCGCGAGCAGCCGCCGGGACTTTCCACTTTCGCCCGCGGCACGCTGGCCAGCACCACGTTGCGGTCGGTGACGTCCACCCGCTGCCCGGTGACGGTGACGAACAGCCCCTGCAGCGCGGCGTCCTTGCCTTTGGCCGGCGCGGTGCCCAGCAGCAGCCCGCCGTCCGGCGGCAACGAGAGCACCGCTGTGCACGGCACGGTGGCCGTCATCCGCACCGGGGTCAGCGAGATCAGCGGCGCGGTCACGTTGGTCAGTTGTCCGTGCTGCGGCCAGTTCAACGTCGCGGTGGTCTGCACCACCGGTAGCAGCGGAGTGGCCAGCGACAGCGCGAAGCCGACCAGGCCCGCGATGGCGGCCACCCGGCTGCTCACGGCGGGGCTCACGGGAGGGCCCGAATCGGTCCGGGCCGGCCCCAGCCGGTGACGGTCACGGCGCCCTGCCCGACGGCGGCGTCGGGTGCTTCCTCGGTGGGGACCAGCCGGTGGTAGGCCTCCACCGATCCCCAGTCCCGGTACCAGTCGTCACGCAGATAGGTCGGGATGGTCGAGGTCCACAGCATCGCCTGGGTGATCAGGAACGGCCCGCCGTCCTCGCTGGCCTCCCACAGGTTCGATGACGACGCGGTCTGTTTATGGTCGCCCAGAATGCGGTACTCCGGCAGCTCGGCCACACCCAGGTGTTCGGCGAACGGCCGCTGGCACGGGAAGTTCGCCGCGGTGGCGATGTCGAGCAGCACCGGGGTCTGCGAGCCCATCAGCTGCGCAATGGTCTTTGTCACCGGGACCCGCGGTGGGGTGAACGCGAGCCACTGTTCAGTGGACAGGTTCGGGTCGGCTGCGACGAGGCGGACGACGTCGGTGCCCGGCGGCGCCCACGCCAGCGGGAAGCGCAGGTTGCGCCAGGCGTTCTGCGGGCCGATGTCGATCGGCTCCACCTGGCCGAGCGCGGCGACGTCGCCGTCCGCGCCCGTGATGCCCCACTGGAGTTTCAGCGGCTGCCCGTAGGTCAGTTTGCCGTCCTCTTCGTGCGACCAGATCGCGCCGGCGGCCGCCACCACCACGATCGGCGCACGGTCCGGGGCCCGGGCCGGCAGCCGGTACCACACCGAGGTGGCGTGTGCGGCGATCTGTTCTTTATAGCTGCCCAGCACCGGGGTGACCGCTGGGTCCAGCCCGTAGGGCAGCGACACCCGTGATCCGTTGGCCCCGGCGGACGCGTCCGGGGGAAGTCGTCCGCCGGCGGTGCCGGCGGAGTCGCTCTCGGACGCGCTGGGCTTGTTGGGC
>NZ_JBYCKY010000212.1:0-5224 GCF_057473605.1 Mycobacterium sp. TH-M82
TCTGGACCGCAACCGCCGAATCCATCCTCGCCAAAGTCCAGCGCGCACGCACAACACTCGAACAAGTAGTTAGCCAAAACTGAGACGGACCACTAGCGTCGTCGGCCCGATTGGGGCCGCCGATAAGCGTGGAGCCGACCGTAGGACCCGGCTCGGCCGGGCTGGTGGCTGCGAAGCGCGGAAGGGAACCGGCCACCAAGCCGGGGAACAACCCCGAGACGGGGTGCGAGTCGCGCGACCACTAACTAAAGATCACTCACTCGCAACGGCTGCCGGTTCAGGTTGGACGAGGCTCAAGCGCTCAACCCGAAGCGAGGTGACGCGCGACGAAGTCAGCGGCTTGGCTTTCCATGCCGTTCACCGCATACAGGGTGTGCGCGCCGGGATCCCCGCCGTCAGCCGAGCAGACGGGGTCACCGGGGGCACACAGGTCGAGGGTCTTGGGCGCAAACAGGTGACCGATAGTGATCGGCGGCCCGTCGTACCTGGCCAAGAACTCGCTGGAAGGTCTCCCGAAGAGCACGACCGCAGCGACGTGTTCAGCCACCTCCGGCACCATCGGCCCGGTGATGTCTGCCGGCAGGGTGTAGCCATCAGGGATTCGATCCGAGGTAACGTAACCCGCCACGGCTGCCCCCCGGGAGAATCCACCAAGCACCATCTGAGTTTCGGGGCAGTTGACGGCCATGGCGGCAACATGGCCGGCCGCGTCAACCACTCCGTCCGCGGCTGCGGGAAAGTCGAGATGGGCAGGGTAATTGACGGGGTACACCCCGAGGGACTTCCCGGCGACTTGTGAGCTGAGCGTATCGACGAACGCCTGTCCGGTCACACCGACGCCGGGTGGCTCCATCGCGCCGCGGGCGAACACCACCTCCACATCGGGGCATGCAGCGCCCACAGCGGAAGGAATGCCGATCGGTGAGTTCGGCGCCACCGCAGTTGTCACCGCCAGCACGGCGAGGCAGCGCGCCGCCTGCCGCACTCGCTCGACCTGAACCGAGCTGGTGATGCCCATTTCAGTTGCTCCATGTCGATTTCTTCTGGAAGATACCGCAGCTGGCCAAGCCCATCTCGACAATCCCTACCACTAGCTAGCAGCGGTCAGGTTCGGCGGACCTCGAACGGCGCGGCGACTATTGCAACTTCTCGCGCAGCCGGGCCAGCGCCTTGGCCAGCAAGCGGGATACATGCATCTGCGAGACACCAACCCGCTCGGCGATCTGGGTCTGCGTCATCGACTCGAAGAACCGTAGCACAAGCACCATCCGTTCTCGTTCCGGGAGGGCATTGAGCAAGGGGCGCAACGCCTCCCGATTCTCGATGCGCTCCATAGCGCTGTCGACATCCCCGAGGGTGTCGGCGATGGACCGGACGTCGTCCTCGCCGGTGCCGCCACCGCTGTCGATGGACAGTGTGTTGTAGGAGCTGCCCGCCACCAAACCCTCCACCACCTCGTCGCGACTCGTTTCAAGTTCTTGGGCAAGTTCTGACGCGGTGGGTGCCCGGCCGAGGCGTTGCGACAGTTCCGCGGTGGCCGCCCCGAGGCGCAGGTGCAGTTCCTTGAGCCGACGGGGCACTTTGACCGACCAGCTGTTGTCCCGAAAGTAGCGCCGAACTTCGCCCATGATGGTGGGCACCGCGAAAGCAGCAAAGTCCGACCCTGCGCCAACGTCGAAACGGGCCACCGCATTGACCAATCCGACCCGCGCCACCTGGACCAGGTCCTCGCGCGACTCGCCCCTGCCCTCGAATCGGCGAGCGATGTGGTCGGCCAACGGCAGGCACCGCTGGACGATCTTGTCTCGCTGCAAGCGGAACTCCCGTGATCCGGCGGCGAATTTCGCCAGCTCACGGAACATCTCACCAACGTCGGTGTACTCCGAACCTGGCCGCAAACCGCCTGCGGTGCGCGGTGTCACTCGTCAGAGCCCGCCCGCCGGGTCGTCAACGTCACGCCAAAGACCTGACCGGCCCCGCCGGGTTCGCGGCCGTCACGGAAGGTCTGCACGTCGTCGGTCAGCGCCGTCAGCACATACCAGCTGAAGCTGCCCGGAGCCATCGCGTCGAAGACGCTGCAGGCCGCGGAGGCCTGTATCACCACGTCGTCCTCGCGTGGGTCGATGACGACAACCAGTGTCGCTTTAGGTGTTGCCGAGCGGATCAGCTGGGTGCACACCTCGTCGACCGCCAGCCGCAAATCCGCCACGGTGTCGACAGTCAGATCCTCGAAGGCACCGACCGCGCCGACCAGCGTGCGCACCACTGCCAGGTTCTCCATCCGCGGCGCGATCCGTAGCTCTACAGCGCGGTCGCTGCACAGCCGGTCGTTTGGTTCGAGTTCGGCATCGGGCATGTGGCCTCCCGGCGACATCGGCGTCAGCCTACCGTTGAGGCAAGGTGGTTTGTGGAAACCGCCCTTTGGGTATCCGACGACTATGTACAACGTTGAGACCCAGGGGACACGACGCCGCGGCGGTTTGTCGCATCTCGCGGTGGCCACTGGAACAGTGCTGGCCATTTTGATGCTGCTCGCAGTCACGTGCTATGTCATTGCATTCTCGAGCCTTGCGCTCATGATGGCTTGACCGCGGCACGGTGACACTACCGGCTTCATGGGTGTTCGTCACGATGGAACGGATACCCGCTTGTCTGCGTGGGTAACCATAAACCATAAATGTAGTCGCAACAGAGCAAGAGACCATGTCGCAGCCGGGATGGCTACCCGGAAAGCCGCGGGCGATTCCGGTCCGGCGAGGCAAGGAAACGTTCTAGGAGTGACCGGTTAAACCAGCAACCTCGGCGGTGCGGCAGTCGCGTCGCATTGGCACGATGGCTAGGTGAGCACCGCGCCCGCCGACCCCCTGGCCCGGTTCGGCGCGCCGACTCGGGACTGGTTCGCCGGTACCTTCGCCGCACCGACCCCGGCGCAGGCCCAGGCCTGGCCGGCGATCGCCGACGGCAACAACACGCTGGTCGTCGCGCCCACCGGGTCCGGCAAGACGCTGGCGGCGTTCCTGTGGGCGCTGGATAGCCTGGCTAACCCGGCTCAACGCGCTGATGATCCAGGCACCGGCACCCGGGTGTTGTATATCTCGCCGCTCAAGGCACTGGCGGTCGACGTCGAGCGCAACCTGCGCACCCCGCTGGCCGGGATCCGCCGGATCGCGCAGCGGCGCGGCCTCCCGATACCGGAGATCACCGTCGGGGTGCGGTCGGGAGACACGCCGCCCGCGCGGCGCCGCCAGCTGATCGCCCAGCCGCCCGATGTGCTGATCACCACCCCGGAGTCGCTGTTTTTGATGCTGACCTCCGCGGCGCGGGCGACGCTGACTTCAGTGCGCACGGTGATCGTCGACGAGGTGCACGCGGTGGCCGGCACCAAGCGCGGCAGCCACCTGGCGCTGTCGCTGGAGCGGCTGGACGCGCAATCCGCCCGGCCGACGCAGCGGATCGGGCTGTCGGCCACCGTACGCCCGCCGGAGGAGGTCGCCCGGTTCCTGTCCGGCCAGTCCCCGACCACCGTCGTGTCTCCCCCGGCGGCGAAAGCGTTCAAGCTCACCGTGCTGGGGGTACCTCCCGCTCGCGGGGGAGTGCCGGTGCCGGATATGGTCAACCTCGCCGAGGCTCCCCCGCAAGCGGGTGGTACCCCCTCCATCTGGCCCGAGGTCGAGGCACGCATCGTCGACAGAATCGAAGAACACCGCTCGACGATCGTCTTCGTCAACTCCCGCCGGCTGGCGGAGCGACTGACCGCGCGGCTCAACGAAATCCACGCCGAACGCTGTGGTGTGCAGCTCGAGTCCGGCCCCAACCCGCTGGTCGCCGGGGGTGCGCCCGCGCAGCTGCTGGGCAGCGGCCACAGTCACGGTGCGCCGGCGATTCTGGCGCGGGCGCATCACGGCTCGGTTTCCAGGCAGACCCGCGCCGCCGTCGAAGAGGACCTCAAACACGGACGCCTCAAAGCCGTGGTGGCGACCTCCAGCCTGGAGCTGGGCATCGACATGGGCGACGTCGACCTGGTGATCCAGATCGAGGCGCCGCC
Organism: Mycobacterium sp. TH-M82; assembly: GCF_057473605.1. Classification (NCBI taxonomy): domain Bacteria; kingdom Bacillati; phylum Actinomycetota; class Actinomycetes; order Mycobacteriales; family Mycobacteriaceae; genus Mycobacterium; species Mycobacterium sp. TH-M82. Next base: position 4,046 of record NZ_JBYCKY010000212.1, read on the forward strand.
GTCGGTGGCCGCCGGGCTGCAGCGCGTCGGTCGGGCCGGGCATCAGGTCGGCGAAGTCTCTTCGGGGGTGCTGATTCCCAAGCACCGCACCGACTTGATCGGCTGCGGGGTGGCGGTGCAGCGCATGCTTGCCGGGCAGATCGAGACCCTGCGGGTGCCCGCCAATCCGCTCGACATCCTGGCCCAGCACACGGTGGCCGCGGCCGCGGCAGAACCGCTGGACGCCGACGCCTGGTTCGACACGGTGCGCCGCGCCGCCCCGTTCGCCACCCTGCCGCGCAGCGCATTCGAGGCGACGCTGGACCTGCTGTCGGGTAAATATCCGTCCACCGAGTTCGCCGAGCTGCGGCCGCGGCTGGTCTACGACCGCGATGCCGGCATCCTGACCGCGCGGCCGGGCGCGCAGCGGCTGGCGGTCACCTCGGGCGGCGCGATCCCCGACCGCGGGCTGTTCGCGGTGTATTTGGCTGGCTCCGAAAAACCGTCCCGGGTAGGCGAACTCGACGAGGAGATGGTCTACGAGTCGCGTCCCGGCGATGTCATCTCGCTGGGCGCGACCAGCTGGCGGATCACCGAGATCACTCACGATCGGGTGCTGGTGATCCCGGCGCCCGGGCTGCCGGGCCGGTTGCCGTTCTGGCACGGCGACGGCGTCGGACGCCCGGCGGAGCTCGGTGCCGCGATCGGCGCATTCACCGGTGAGCTGGCCGGCCTGGACCGTGATGATTTCAGCAAACGTTGCGCGGCATTGGGTTTCGACGACTGCGCCGTCGACAACCTGTGGCAGCTGGTGGCCGATCAGCGCGCCGCGACCGCGGCGGTGCCCACCGACACCACACTGGTCGTGGAGCGGTTCCGCGACGAGCTCGGTGACTGGCGGGTGATCCTGCACTCACCCTACGGGCTGCGGGTACACGGCCCGCTGGCGCTGGCGGTGCGCCGCCGGCTGATCGAACGCTACGGCGTCGACGCGTTGCCGACAGCCTCCGACGACGGCATCGTGGTGCGACTGCCCGACACCGATATGGGCGTGCCTCCGGAGACCTCTGCGGTCCCGGGAGCCGAGCTGTTCGTCTTCGACGCCGACGAGGTCGAGCCGATCGTCACCGCCGAGGTCGGCGGCTCGGCGCTGTTCGCCGCCCGGTTCCGGGAGTGCGCGGCCCGCGCGCTGCTGCTGCC
>NZ_JBYCKY010000213.1:0-3211 GCF_057473605.1 Mycobacterium sp. TH-M82
GAAAGATGCTCGCACTGTCCGCAACTGGGTCGAGCACCGGGCCGAGCCCCGTGAACATGACGTCGTCAGCCGACTCGCAGTGTTGTTTCGAGCAGTCAGGGCCATCGAATCCATCTACAGTCCGACCGTAGCGACTGCCTTTCTTAGATCATCCAACCCCCAACTCGACGACGAAGCACCACTGGTGGTGCTCGCTACTCAACCCGTCAGCAAAGCCGAACAGGCCGTGCTCGCAGCGACGCGAGCTTTCCTCGAAGGGTGATCCGCCTGCTTCCGGTGCCGTTGCCTGGTTCCGGCGCGTTTCGTGTGCACCCTGCACCCGAGGCACTTCCGCGGCTGCGGCATGAGGGCCCTGGACGCAACCGGTTTGATGATCCGCAGGGAAGTTTCTCGATGCGCTACGCGGCCGAGAACCTTCGCGGCTGCTTGGTCGAGACAATGGCGCGGTTCCGGCCCAATCCAGCCGCTGATGTCCTTCTTGCCGCGGTGCAGTTCGTCGACGCGGCTGACGACCCCGCGGCGCCAACCGTTCAGGCTGTTGAAGAGTGGCTGGCCAAACAACGTGTCGGCCGGGTGACTCTCGTGACGCCGCAGCCGCTTCTTGTCGATATCGAAGCAGCGGACCTCATGGTCGATCTGGACACCCACCCGCTGGTACGCGAGGCCATCCACAACTCCCCACTTTGCGAAGGTGCTGCCCCGGTTCATCTCGATGCCGGACTTATTCGGCTGGGTGGGGACGTCGGGCGGCCTATCACGCAGGCCGTCTCTCGCGCGTTGTATGAGCGGCATCCCGAGGTGGACGGCATTGCCTACTGGTCGAGGATCGATTCCAGCGAGCGGTGTTGGGCAATTTATGGTCATGTACCGGTCGATGTTTCGATCACGGATTTGTCCGCCGAGAGCCCGCTACACCGAAGTGCCGTTCAGGCGGTGGCAGATTTGCTCGGAGTCCCGCTTCCGCCCGCCTGGCAGTAGCGTGCGCACTGTTGGTTCGGGGAGTTCGTCGCGCATAAACGTTCACGAACTGGATTGCCCGCGTGGGCAACCCGTTCGCCGGCGACTGGGACGTGGTCTATCAGAGGCCTTTCGTGCACGACGGCATGCGCGGGATCGCCGGCTTCGTTGAGCGTGTCGAAGACAACGAGCACGGCACGGTGTCCTACGAGCCGGTTGACGCCAAGCTTGCCCGCAACGAGGCCAAGCCCGGGCATGTTTTGCAGCTCTGCACCGCAATGAAATACGTGTGAGCTGTCCCCTGAACGTGGTATACGGTATCCCTACACGTCAGAGCACGCTGGCTGCGATGGTTTCGTGAACGTAGGGGACCGTATGCATCGCGCACTTCGCACTGCCGGCACCGCAATCGCCGGGGCGAGTCTGATCGCCATCCCGCCGGCGGCACCGCCGATGCCCGACGTTGCGGCCCGTGTGGTGCGGCTGGCCAGCCTCGATGACGCGAACTCACCGCTGGGAGACGGTACGGCCCTGGTCATCGGCCCCAGCGGTGTCCCGATACCGTCTCAGTCCTACGTGGCCACCGCCGACTCGATGTACCTGCAACCGCTCGGTTTCACCGGCTCCACCGAGCCCTTGTTCACCCCCGAGGGGCTGTATCCGGTGACCGGCGTCAAAAGCCTGCCCACTGACACGTCGTTCGCCCAGGGCCAGCAGATCCTCGACTCGGCGGTCCAGAGCCAGATCAACGCCGGCGGCGTCGACGCGGCCAACCCCGTGGTGGTTTTCGGCTGGTCCCAGAGTTCTTCGGTCGCGTCGCTGACGATGCCCCAGCTGAACAGCGAACACGTGCCCAGCGACGACGTGCACTTCGTGCTGGTCGGTGACCCGAGTGCGCCCAACGGCGGGGTGCTGGAACGCTTCGACGTTCCGTTCAACGGTGAGAGCCCGTCCTTTCCGAGTCTGGGCATCACGTTCAGCGGTGCGACCCCGGCCGATCTCTACCCGACCGACATCTACACCATCGAATACGACGGTTTCGCCGACTTCCCGCAGTATCCGATCAATGTCCTGTCGGACCTCAACGCATTTTTCGGCCTGCTTCTTGCGCACGGCGCGTACCTGGGTCTCACGCCCGAACAGCTCAAACCGGTCGCCGACGGCGGTGAGGCCATTCAACTTTCGACGTCGGCGTCCGACACCATGACGGACTACTACATGATTCCGAATGCGGAACTGCCGCTGCTGCAACTGCTGCAGTTGCTCCCAGTCGTCGGCCAGCCGCTCTACGACCTGCTCGAGCCCGACATGCGGATTCTGGTGAACCTGGGCTACGGCAGCATCACCGACGGCTGGTCGCAAGGGGACGCGAATGTGCCCACCACGTTCGGTCTGTTCCCCAACGTCGACTCGACCCAGCTCGCCACCGCGCTGGGCAACGGCCTGCAGACAGGCATCCACGACGCGATCGCAGCGCTGCAGAACCCGGCCAACTACCAGCCGACGCCGATCATGGAAAACCCGGCGTTGTCGACGCTGATCGCGTCGGGGACGCACGCGTTGGGGATCGATCTGGCGAACGCACCCCTTGATCAGCTGTTGCACACGCTGCTCGGGTTCTTCGGGTTCCCGGCTTCGGATGCGACGCTGACCTCCTCGCCCACCGACATCGTCAACGCCCTCACCGGCACGTTCTCGGCTGATTACGCAACCCTGCTCCCTGTTGCAGACACGGCCACCGCCATCCTGACCGGCCTTCCGGAATACGACACAACCCTTTTCCTGGACCAGCTTCACGCGGGGAATCTGCTTGGCGCGATCGGTGATCCGGTTGCCGCCGACGTAGCGCTGGTCCCGTTCGCGTTCACATTCGGCGCACTCGCACCCGTCGGGGAAACGGCCTTGGGAACCGTGGTCAACCTGGCGACCCTGTTCTCCTGAACGATGCGGTTCGGCACCGCCTCAGGTGCGGCCGACGGTGCCCGCGGCGCGCAGGGTGGCCAGCACGTCGAGTGCGGGGTCGGTGGGCGAGAAGGTGGTCACGCCGATCCGGCTCGGGTAGAACGCGCGATCGTGGTCGCGACACGCTCTGCCCGGACTGCTGAGCGCAACGATCTGACGGTGGTCAGTCCAATCCGAGCGCGTCGCGCAACCGGCCGGCGTCCATGCCGCCGCGAGCGGCCGCACCGGCCGGGAAGGAATCCAGGAGCTTGATCAGATCGCCGCGCCGGGTGGGGTCGTCGGCGGCCTGCCG
>NZ_JBYCKY010000214.1:0-2360 GCF_057473605.1 Mycobacterium sp. TH-M82
TCACACCGAGCATCAACAAGGTGGTGGCGGCGTTGCGCGACTTCGGTTTACGAAACGCCGGCACCCCGTTGCTGATCGCCTCCACCCCGGTCAACGCGGCACATCCGGAAGAAAACGAGCGGGCCACCAGGAACACCAACGCGAAACCGAGCACCTCCCCGTGCGCGGAATGAATCTTAAAGCCTGCCGATTCCGCCTGCAGCGGGTGACCGAGGACATAGATCTGGAACAATCCCCAGGCCAGCATGATGTACACGCCGATGATGAACGCGAATGTGGGGAACGCGAATGCCCGGCCTGACTCACGGATGCCGCGCAGGTTCGCCGCCGCGATCACGACGACGGCGCCGACTGCGAACGCCACCTTGTGGGCGGAGATGAACGGCACCGCCGAACCGATGTTAGCCACTGCCGACGAGATCGAAACCGCTACGGTGAGTACGTAATCCACCATCAGCGCGCTGGCCACGGTCAAGCCTGCGTTGCCACCGAGATTGGTGGTGACCACTTCGTAGTCACCGCCGCCGGACGGATAGGCGTGCACGTTCTGCCGGTAGCTGGCCACCACGGTCAAGAACACGAACGACACCGCCAGCCCAACCCACGGCGTCATCCGGTAAGCGGCGATGCCCGCTACCGACAGCACCAGAAAGACTTCTTCAGGGGCGTAGGCCACTGATGACACCGCGTCGGAGGCAAACACCGGCAAGGCGATGCGCTTAGGCAACAGGGTGTGACTCAACCGGTCGCTGCGAAACGGCCGGCCCAAAAGCAGCCGGCGCGTAGCGGTCGAAAGTTTGGACACGAGAGCCAAGGGTAAGCCCACCAGGCGTTGGCGGTAGCGTTCACCGCATACAGGCATGACGTAGCCGAAAGGACCTTCCAGGGTGCGGGTAGTGGTGATGGGGTGCGGCCGGGTGGGCGCCTCCGTGGCCGATGGGCTGGCCCGGATCGGTCACGACGTCGCGATCATCGACCGGGACAGCGCCGCTTTCAACCGGCTCAGCCCGGAATTCACCGGCGAGCGGGTGCTTGGCATGGGGTTCGACCGCGACGTACTGCTGCGTTCCGGCATCGAGGGCGCCGGGGCGTTCGCTGCGGTGTCGTCCGGCGACAACTCCAACATCATCTCGGCGCGACTGGCCCGCGAGACCTTCAGCGTGCCGCGCGTCGTCGCGCGGATCTATGACGCCAAGCGCGCAGCGGTCTACGAGCGGCTCGGCATCCCCACCATCGCCACCGTGCCGTGGACCACCGACCGCCTGCTCAGCGCCTTGACCCGGGAGACCGAGACCACCAAGTGGCGCGACCCGACCGGCACCGTTGCCGTCGTCGAGGTCATCCTGCACGAGGACTGGATCGGCCATCGCGTCACCGACCTGGAAGCGGCCACCGGCGCGCGGGTGGCGTTCCTGATCCGGTTCGGCGCCGGGGTACTACCCGAACCCAAGACCGTCATCCAGGCCAGCGACCAGGTCTACATCGTGGCGGTGTCCGGCCGCGCCGCCGAGGCGACGGCCATCGCGGCGCTGCCACCGAACGACGACGTGGACAGCGGGGGCGCCGGGGAGCCGCGCAGATGAAGGTCGCGGTCGCCGGAGCCGGCGCCGTCGGCCGGTCCATCGCCCGGGAGCTGATCGACAACGGCCACCAGGTGGCCTTGATCGAGCGCAACCCGGAGCACATCGATGTCGACGGCATCGCCGAGGCGAAGTGGCAGCTGGGGGACGCCTGCGAGCTGACCCTGCTGGAGTCGATGCACCTGGAGGACTTCGACGTGGTGATCGCCGCCACCGGCGACGACAAGGCCAACGTGGTCGTTTCTCTGCTGGCGAAGACCGAGTTCACGGTGCCGCGGGTGGTGGCGCGCGTCAACGATCCCCGCAACGAATGGCTTTTCACCGACGCCTGGGGTGTCGATGTGGCAGTGTCCACCCCTCGGATGCTGGCCTCCCTGGTCGAGGAGGCGGTCGCGGTCGGTGACCTGGTTCGGCTGATGGAGTTCCGCAAAGGCCAAGCGAACCTGCTCGAGATCACCCTGCCCGATGACACGCCATGGGGAGGCAAGCCGGTGCGCAAGCTGGCGCTGCCGCGCAACGCCGCGCTGGTGACGATCCTGCGCGGCTCGCGGGTCATCGTGCCGCAGGACGACGAGCCCCTGGAAGGCGGCGACGAGCTGCTGCTCGTCGCCGTCGACGAGGTCGAGGACGAACTTCGGAAACTGCTGCTACCGGCCCACTAAACTCACTGGGCCGGATCTACCAGGCGCCGGACGACCTTGACCGCGAAGTAGGTCACCAGCGCTGCCAGGGCGGTCAGCGGCCAACCCATCGCGATGCGGGCCACCGCCAGCCAGCCGG
>NZ_JBYCKY010000215.1:0-3257 GCF_057473605.1 Mycobacterium sp. TH-M82
CCGAAGACCTCACCGACTATCTGCTGGAGATGGGTATCCGGGTGCGCTACCTGCACTCCGAAGTCGACACGCTGCGCCGGGTGGAACTGTTGCGGCAGCTGCGGCTCGGCGACTACGACGTGCTGGTCGGGATCAACCTGCTGCGGGAGGGCCTCGACCTGCCCGAGGTGTCGCTGGTGTCGATCCTGGACGCCGACAAGGAGGGCTTCCTGCGCTCGTCGCGCAGCCTGATCCAGACCATCGGCCGCGCCGCCCGCAACGTCTCCGGGGAGGTGCACATGTACGCCGACACCATCACCGACTCGATGCGGGAGGCCATCGACGAGACTGAACGGCGACGCGCCAAGCAGATCGCCTACAACACCGAGCATGGCATCGACCCGCAGCCGTTGCGCAAGAAGATCGCCGACATCCTCGACCAGGTGTACCGCGAGGCCGCTGACACCGAGGAGACAGCGGCCGTCTCCACCCGCATCGGCGGCTCCGGGCGCAACGCGTCGCGGGGCCGGCGGGCCCAGGGCGAGCCGGGCCGGGCCGGCCGGGTTGGCAGGATTGCCAGCGCCGGTGTGTTCGAGGGCCGCGACAGCGCCAACATGCCGCGGGCCGAGTTGGCGGACCTGATCGGCGATCTCACCGAGCAGATGATGAATGCCGCGCGTGACCTGCAATTCGAGCTGGCTGCACGGATTCGCGACGAGATCGCCGACCTGAAGAAGGAACTGCGCGGAATGGACGCCGCGGGCGTGCCGTGACGCGCCGGGGTGTGAATCCGGTTTCGCGTCTTGTGCCGATCCGTGGTTGACTGCACATGGTGGTGCATCTGACAGAACCGGCGACGACGACAACGACAGGCCGCTGGCGAGATCTGCTCGGTTCGCAGTTTTTGGGCGTTTCGGCTGTGCTCGCCGGTGGCGTGGTGCTGTATGCGACCAACGAGTTCCTGACGATCAGCATGTTGCCGAGCGTGATCAAAGACATCGGCGGCGAGCGCCTCTATGCCTGGGTGACCACGCTGTACCTGGTCGGGTCGGTGGTGGCGGCGGCCGCGGTGCATGCCGTGCTGGTGCGGGTCGGGGCGCGATCGGCCTATCTGCTGGGGCTGCTGTCGTTCGGCGCGGGCAGTGTGGTTTGCGCACTGGCGCCAACAATGGAGATCCTGCTGGCCGGCCGCACCCTGCAGGGCATGGGCGGCGGCCTGTTGGCCGGTCTGGGCTACGCGCTGATCAACGCCGTGCTGCCGCAGTCACTGTGGACCCGGGCTGCCGGGCTGGTGTCGGCGATGTGGGGGGTCGGCACGCTGGTCGGGCCGGCGGCGGGCGGCATGTTCGCGCAGTTCGGTATCTGGCGCTTGGCTTTCGGGGCGATGGTGGTCCTGACCGCGGCCATGGCCGTCTTGGTGACCACGGTGCTCGCACCGGGCGGCGGTGAACACCGCGGCGAACCGATCAAGATACCGGTGCGCTCGCTGCTGCTGTTGGGTGCTGCCGCGCTGGTGGTGAGCGCCGCGCAGTTGCCGCACAACCTCATCTTGGCGGCCGGGCTGCTGGCCACCGGCGGGATCCTGGTGGGGGTGTTTTTGTTCGCCGACCGGCGGGCGTCGGCCGCCGTGTTGCCGCCGAGTGCTTTCCACCCGGGCCGGGAGAAATGGATCTACCTGACGCTGGGGCTGTTGATGGCGACGACGAAGGCCAACCTGTATGTGCCGCTACTCGGTCAGCGGCTGGCGCATCTGGCCCCGGTGCTGGCCGGATTCCTCGGTGCTGCCCTGTCGACCGGCTGGATGATCAGCGAAATCGCCAGTGCCTCGCTGAGCAGGGCGCGCGTGATCACCGGGCTGGTAGTCGCCGCGCCGCTGGTGGTGTCGGCGGGACTGACCGTGGCGGCGTTCACCCGGATGAGTCACTACAACCCGGCCGCCGTCGGCGTGGTCTGGGCGTTGGCGTTGCTGGTCGTCGGCGCCGGGGTGGGTGCCAGCTGGCCGCACCTGTCGGCATGGGCGATGAGCTGCGTCGACGATCCTGCCGAAGGCGGCACGGCGGCAGCGGCTATCAACACCGTCCAGCTGATCTCCGGTGCATTCGGCGCCGGGATAGCCGGTCTGGTGATGAACACCGCCATGAGTGCGGGCGTCCCGGCGGCCCGCTCGCTGTTCGCGGTGTTCGCGGTGTTCGCCGCGCTGGGTTGCCTGTTCGCTTATCGCGCGATCCGAGGCTCCTGCGTTGCGTCGGCCACCGCGGATTGACTCAGGCCGCTGAAATCAGGGCACCCAAACGAAGCCGTGTCGCCAATCGCACCCACCGCGGCCGGTCGACGCGCTACTGTCTCGGTGGCGTTGTCACTAGTCACTGGAGGGTGTACGGATGAGCGGCTATCAGACCGTGGTGGTCGGCACGGATGGCTCGGACTCGTCGCTGCGTGCCGTCGAACGGGCAGCCCGGCTCGCGTCCGGGGCAGGCGCGACGTTGATCGTGGCCACCGCATACCTTCCCCACGAGAACGACACGCGGGCCACCGACGCCCTGAAAGACGAGGGCTACCAGGCGACGGGCAACGCCCCCCTCTACGCGATCTTGAAAGAAGCCAGGGAGCGGGCCCAGGCCGCCGGCGCCGGCACAGTCGAGGAGCGACTGATCGAGGGTGCCCCGGTGGACGCACTGGTCGACCTCGCGGAGAACGTCGGTGCGGATCTGCTGGTCGTCGGCAACGTCGGCCTGAGCACCATCGCCGGCCGGCTGCTCGGTTCGGTTCCGGCCAACGTCGCCCGCCGCGCCAAGGTCGACGTGCTGATCGTGCACACGACGGGCTGAGCACGGGCTGATTCACCTGCCCTTACCAGCCCCGGTCGCGCCACTCGTCCAGATGCGGGCGCTCGGCACCCAGGGTGGTGTCGTCGCCGTGGCCGGGGTAGACGACGGTGTCGTCGGCGAAACGATCGAAGACCTTCGTCTTCACGTCGTGAAACAATGACTCGAACTCGGCCGGCTTCGTCGTCTTGCCGACCCCGCCCGGGAACAGGCAGTCACCGGTGAACAGCTGGGCCACTCCGCCGGCCGGCGCGCCGCCCAACACCAGGGCGACCGAGCCAGGGGTGTGCCCGCGCAGGTGGATCACGTCGAACACCAGGTCGCCCACCTCGACGGTGTCGCCGTCGGCGAGAATCCGGTCGGGCCGCACCGGCAGCGGATCGGCGTCGAGTGCATGCGCGGCAGTCGGCGCCCCGGTGGCTTCGGCCAGCGCCGCCAGCGCCTGCCAGTGGT
>NZ_JBYCKY010000216.1:0-2525 GCF_057473605.1 Mycobacterium sp. TH-M82
GCCGACGAGCGGCGGATGATCGAATCCGTCTTCAAACTCGGCGACACCGCGGCCCGCGAGGTGATGGTGCCGCGCACCGAGATGATCTGGATCGAAGCCGACAAATCGGTCGACCAGGCGACGTCGCTCGCGGTGCGCAGTGGGCACTCCCGCATCCCGGTGATCGGCGAGAACGTCGACGACATCCTCGGCGTGGTGTACCTGAAAGACCTTGTTCAGCACACCCGTTCGTCGTCAAGCGACGGTCGGAACGCCCGGGACCCGACCGTGGTCCAGGTGATGCGCCCGGCGGTGTTCGTGCCGGACTGCAAGCCGTTGGACGAGCTGTTGCGCGAGATGCAGAGCCACCGATACCACATGGCGCTGTTGGTCGACGAGTACGGCGCGATCGCGGGGCTGGCCACCATCGAGGACGTGCTGGAGGAGATCGTCGGTGAGATCGCCGACGAGTACGACGAGGGTGAGATCCCGCCGGTAGAGGAGTTGGGCGACAGCCGGTTTCGGGTGTCGACGCGGCTGCCGATCGAGGACCTGAGCGAGCTGTACGCCGAGCGGGGAGGTGTGCGGTTCACCGAAGTCGACGTCGACACCGTGGGCGGGCTGCTGGCCCTGGAGCTGGGCCGGGTGCCACTGCCCGGCGCCCAGGTAGTGTCACACGGACTGCGGCTGCTCGCCGAGGGGGGCCGCGACGCCCGCGGGCAGGTGCGGATCGGCACCGTTCTGGTGAGTCCGGTCAGGCCGGACCCTGCTGAGGAGGTCGCGCGGGATGGCTGACCTGGAGCCGGACGACGCCAAGCTGGTGACGCTGGCCCGCGTCGCGATGGCCCGCGCCGGTGCGGACAGCGGCGCAGCGGTGCGCGACCCGGACGGCCGCTGTTACGCCGCGGCGCCGGTTGGTTTGGCGTCCCTGCGGTTGTCGGCGCTGCAGGCGGCGGTGGCCGCGGCGGTGTCGGCCGGCGCAGCCAGTCTGGAAGCCGTTGTCGTGCTGGGAGGCCCGGCCGACGACGACGGCGTCGCCGCCGTCCGGGAACTCGCCCCGACGGCGCGGCTGATCGTCACCGATCGGGCGGGCCGGCCGTCATGACGACGATCCCGGCGCCGAACGTCTACTCACTGCGAAAAATTACGCGACGAGTCGCACTGGATACACGCTGCCAGAAATGGTCCGGCCGTGGCGCAGCGAGCGCACCGACGTGACCGAGTTCCGTTCCGGCTTCGTGTGTTTGGTCGGCCGGCCGAATACCGGCAAGTCGACGCTGACCAACGCCCTGGTCGGGTCGAAGGTGGCCATCACCTCCACCCGCCCGCAGACCACCCGGCACACCATTCGCGGCATCGTGCACCGCGACGGCTTCCAGATCGTTGTGGTCGACACGCCGGGTCTGCATCGTCCGCGCACCCTGCTGGGCAAACGGCTCAACGACCTGGTCCGCGACACCTACGCCGAGGTCGACGTCATCGGGCTGTGCATCCCCGCCGACGAGGCGATCGGGCCGGGGGACCGCTGGATCGTCACCCAGATCCGCGCGGTCGCGCCCAAGACCGCGCTGGTCGTCGTCGTCACCAAGATCGACCGGGTCCCCAGGGAGAAAGTGGCCACGCAACTGGTCGCCGTGAGTGAGCTCGCCGGGAAAGCGGAGGTCGTACCGGTGTCGGCGGTCACCGGGGAGCAGGTCGACGTGCTGACCGACGTGCTGGCCGCTGCGCTGCCGCCAGGGCCGGCGTTCTACCCGGACGGCGAACTGACCGACGAGCCCGAAGAAACCCTGATGGCCGAGTTCATCCGGGAGGCCGCGCTGGAGGGGGTGAGCGACGAGCTGCCGCATTCGCTGGCCGTGGTGATCGACGAGGTGGCCAAACGCGACGGCCGGGAAGACGGGGACGACTTGATCGACGTGTACGCCATCCTCTACGTCGAGCGGGACAGTCAGAAGGGCATCGTCATCGGCCGCGGCGGTGCCCGGCTGCGGGAGGTGGGCACCGCCGCGCGCGGCCAGATCGAGAAGCTGCTCGGCACCAAGGTGTTTCTCGACCTGCGGGTCAAGGTCGCCAAGAACTGGCAACGCGACCCTAAGCAACTGGGCCGGATGGGCTTTTGAGACCCGCGCCCGCTCGCGTCGAGCAGGTATTCGGTACATTCCGTGGGGTGCGGATAAGCAAGCCGTTGGTGGCGGCGTCGGTTGGCCTGGTCATGGGCACGGGGTGGTTGGCTGCCTGCGGAAAAGGTGAACACAAGCCGATCGACACCGCCAAGGTGTTCGATGTCAAGTCGACGTTCAGCGACGGGTACAAAACCAAAACCACAGGTCCGAAAGACATCGACCCGAAGATGCTCGGGCCGCAGAAACTCCCGCCGGGGGTGAAGTTCGACCCGTCCGACTGCGGCGACTACGTCGTCAGCGGCCGGCTGCCCAAGGGCATCCGGGGAAAGATGTCGGTGTTCTCCGCCGACGGGGACGGCAACCGCTTCGTCGTCATCGCCGTGCAGGCCGACAAGGACATGCCGTTCGACGCCGCAGAAGCCA
>NZ_JBYCKY010000217.1:0-2287 GCF_057473605.1 Mycobacterium sp. TH-M82
TGACGTTTTTGCTGGGCGGGCTATCGGGGGTGATGTTGGCCAGCCCGCCGATCGACTTCCACGTCACCGACACCTACTTCCTGGTTGCGCACTTCCACTATGTGTTGTTCGGCACCATCGTGTTTGCCACCTTCGGCGGCATCTACTTCTGGTTCCCGAAGATGACCGGCAGGCTGCTGGATGAGCGGCTGGGCAAGCTGCACTTCTGGCTGACGTTAATCGGTTTTCACACCACGTTTTTGGTGCAGCACTGGCTGGGCAACATGGGCATGCCGCGCCGCTACGCCGATTACCTGCCCACCGATGGCTTCCAGGCGCTCAACGTCGTCTCCACCGTCGGCGCGTTCATCCTTGGCGCGTCGATGGTGCCGTTCATGTGGAACGTGTTCAAAAGCTGGCGCTACGGCGAGGTGGTCACCGTCGACGACCCGTGGGGGTATGGCAACTCCCTGGAGTGGGCGACCAGTTGCCCGCCGCCGCGGCACAACTTCACCGAACTGCCCCGAATCCGTTCGGAGCGCCCGGCGTTCGAACTGCACTACCCGCACATGGTCGAACGGCTGCGCGCCGAGGCATACCTTGGCCGCCACAGCGACGCCAGCGAGACTGAAACCGCTGCGGCAGGCAGCGGGACCGGTCGCAGCTGAGTGTCCCAGGCGTGGGCCCGAGAATGTTTGAGACCCGCAGTGCCTGACACCGTCGCCGAGCCGGCGATGCACGATACTGCCCCTCGGCAAAGAGTGTTGGGCGCCGTCATCGTCATTATCGCCGTCGCTAGCGCAGGTCTCATTGCTGTTCCACCGAATGCCACCTCGGTGGCCAGCCTACGAGCCGTTGATGTTGGGCTGACCGGTAGCGGCGCCGTGGATTTGCCGCTCGGCGCAGCAAGGAATTCAGGCAGCAGTCGGCGACCTAGTCGACATCGGCGCGTTCTGAACGAGACCCGATCGACGACGCCCCGGAAACCTTCGACACGGCACGGCCAGGACCGATCGACGAGATACCCGGCTGGGTATAAGTTATACTTCATCGGCCTGTACCGCCCAGGTGCCTGAGGAGGTGGTAGTGATCCGTAAAGTGGAACGGCCTTTGCGGTTGATCAGGAGTTGTCTCGCGCTCAGCACACCCGCCGAGGAACTGCGATGACCTCGATCGACCTCTACGTCGACCCGGTATGCCCGTTCGCGTGGGTGACGTCGCGCTGGTTGCTGGATGCGGCCACCGCCAGTGGGCACAGTGCCGCGCTGCGGCAGATGAGCCTGGCGGTGCTTAACGACGGTCGCGATGTGGCGCCCGCGCAGCGTGCCAAACTCGAGTCGTCGCGTCGTGTGGGCCGGGTCTTCGCCGCTGCGACGGCCGAAGGCGGTCCCGGCGCATTCGGCAATCTCTACGAAGCCTTGGGTGCGCTGGTGCACAACGGCGCCGGGGACATGGCTGACAGCTCGGTCAAAGAGGCGCTGGCGGTGACGAACTCCAGTCCCGCGCTGGCCGGCGCACTCGACGACCCGGCGTGGGATGATGCCGTGCACGCAGCGCATCAACGCAGTCAGGACGCGCTGGGCGGCAGTGGCGGCAGCCCGATCATCGCCGTCGACGGCACGGGATTTTTCGGGCCGGTGCTGACGCGCCTCCCGGCTCGAGATGCCGCCATCGCGCTGCTTGACGCGGTGCTGACAGCGGCGTCGACGCCCGGATTCGCCGTCCTGCAACGTCCCTACCAGGGCCCGCCATCGACGGCCGATGCGAAACGCCGCTGAATGTGCCATGCCGTTCGGTGCCGAATCTGCGGCCTGGTGACCTGGTCGGGCTGCGGCCGGCACGTCGGCGAAGTGAAGGCTCAAATACCGCCGTCCCCGTGGTGCGACGGTCACCCTGAACCGAAACCGTTCCCTTGGCCGCGGCGATAGCCCACCCCAGCGCGCGATGGCGGGCATATGCCCTACCGGGTATCATCGCTGGTGTGCGGATTGTGCGGATTTCAATTTTGCGTGCTTGAGACCTGGAGGTGTGAATTCCCATGCAGATCAATCAATGTACGGCCCCGCTTGAGCAGGGAGCGTTCGGGATGCCACGGTTGCAAGGATGGACACTGGAGCGGGCTATCCACCTGCTGGCGGGGTCCGTCGTGCTGGTGACGCTCGCCCTGGGACGCGAGCATTCATCCCGCTGGAGAATCCTCACCGGTTTCGTAGGAGCTAACCTGCTGCTCGACGCGGCGGTGGGCTGGTGTCCAACAAGCGTTCTGCTGCATCGACTTGGCGTTCCTACTGCGACCGAGCGGGTGCTT
>NZ_JBYCKY010000218.1:0-4964 GCF_057473605.1 Mycobacterium sp. TH-M82
GCTGTCGGAGAGGATGTAGCCGATCTCGGGGCCGGTCAAATGCCAGTTGACCGCGACGATGTACAGGCCGGTCTGCATGGCGGCGAAGTACACCGCAAGGGTGTCGACGACGTTGGGCAACACCATGACCAGCACGTCGCCGGGACGCAGCCCCAGGGCTTGCAGCCCGCGGCCGTAGCGGTCGGCGCGCGCGGTCAGCTCCGCATAAGTCAGCCGGCCACCCATCACGTCGACCACCGCGACCGAATCGGGTTGATCGCGGGCGATGTTCCACAGGCCGGTCTCGGTCACCCGGTTAATCTAGAACGTGTTCTCATCGTGCTGCAAGACGGGTGGAGGCGAGACCAACCCCGCCAGCTGACGGATCTGATCGACACCATGCGCGGTGACCACCATCATCGTCACGCCGGCGGCTTCCCACACCGAGATCTGCTCGCGCACGTACTCGATGTCGCCGACCACGACGGCGTCGTCGACAAGTTCGTCGGGGATGACCTTGGCGGCCTCGTCCTTGCGTCCAGAGCGGAATAGCCGGGTGACGTCGTCGACCACCTGCGAGTAACCCATCCGGCGGTAGACGTCGGCGTGGAAGTTGGTGTCTTCGGCGCCCATCCCGCCCATGTACAGCGCCAGGAACGGTTTGATGCCCGCGAACGCCGCCGCGCGGTCGCCGGTGATGACCACCTGGGCGCTGGCGCAAATCTCGAAGTCAGCCCGGGTGCGCCGGGCGCCGGGCCGCGCGAAGCCCTCGTCGAGCCACTCGTTGTACATGCCGGCCAGCCGCGGCGTGTAGAAGATCGGCAACCAGCCGTCGCAGATCTCGGCGGCCAGCGCGATGTTCTTCGGCCCCTCCGCACCCAGCATCACCGGGATGTCGACGCGCAGTGGGTGGGTGATCGGTTTGAGCGCCTTGCCCAAGCCGGTGGTGCCGGCGCCGGTCAGCGGTAGCGGGTAGTGGGGGCCGCCGCTGGTCACCGGCGCCTGGCGGGCCCAGACCTGGCGCAAGATGTCGATGTACTCGCGGGTGCGCGATAGCGGCTTGGGAAACCGAGCCCCGTACCAGCCCTCCACCACCTGCGGACCGGAGACGCCCAGCCCGAGGATGTGCCGGCCACCGCAGAGGTGGTCGAGGGTGAGCGCGGCCATCGCGCACGCTGTCGGGGTGCGCGCCGACAGCTGCACCACCGAGGTGCCCAGCCGCAGCCGGTGCGTCGAGGCACCCCACCACGCCAGCGGGGTGTAGGCGTCCGACCCCCAGGCCTCGGCGGTGAAGACAGCGTCGAAGCCGGCCTCCTCGGCGGCGGCCACCAACTCACCTGCGTTGGCCGGCGGCTGCGCGCCCCAATACCCCAGTTGCAACCCCAGCCTCATGCTTGGCCCCTTACCCTCTAGTACCCGCAGTCTTGCCCAGATTGTTAGAACCTGTTCTACTCGATGCCGTGACCGTGAGCGCACACCGGCCCGCCGGAACGGAGCAACCCGAACCACCCCTTTCCGCGCCGCTGCGGTTGTCGTTCGACTACACCCGTTCGGTCGGACCTGTTCTCGGCCAGTTCTTCACGGCACTGCGCGAGCGCCGCATCGTCGGAGTGCGTGGCTCCGACGGCCGGGTCTATGTCCCGCCGGCCGAATACGATCCGGTCGACCACGCACCGCTGACCGAGATCGTCGAAGTGGAAAGCGTTGGCACCGTGGTGTCATGGTCCTGGCAGCCGGCGCCGCTGCCGGGTCAGCCGCTGGATCGGCCGTTCGCCTTCGCGCTGATCCAGCTCGACGGCGCCGACGTCCCGATGCTGCACGCGGTCGACGCGGGAGCTGCGGGACCGTCTGGCATCAGCACCGGCGCCCGGGTGCATGCGCACTGGGCCGACGAGCCGGTCGGCGCGATCACCGACATCGCCTACTTCGCGCTGGGCGACCTGAAGGATGCAGCCGAGGAAGTTCCGGCCGTCACCGACCAGCGCGACCCGGTCGCGATCGTCATCACCCCGATCGAGCTGGAGATTGAGCACAGCGCCTCGTATCCGGAGAGCGCTTATCTGCGTGCGCTGCAGGACGGCAGGCTGCTCGGCGCGAGGACCGGCGAAAAGGCCAAGGTGTACTTCCCGGCCCGCGAAGCCGACCCGGCCACCGGCCAGCCGCTCACCGATTTCGTCGAGGTGTCGGACACGGGCACCGTGACGACGTTCGCGATCGTCAACATTCCGTTCCTGGGCCAGCGCATCACACCGCCCTACGTGGCCGCCTATGTGTTGCTCGACGGCGCCGACATCCCGTTTCTGACGCTGGTCTCCGACGTCGAGGCGCACGACGTCCGGATGGGCATGCGGGTGCAGGCGGTGTGGAAACCTCGCGAGCAGTGGGGATACGGGATGGACAATATCGAGTCCTTCCGGCCGATCGGGGAACCCGACGCCGACTACGACACCTACAAGCACCACTTGTGAGGGGCGTTGTGAAGTGACTGGCTCTCGCGACGTCGCGGTAGTCGGCTTCGCCCACGCCCCGCATGTGCGCCGCACCGACGGCACCACCAACGGTGTCGAGATGCTGATGCCGTGCTTTTCCGAGCTCTACTCGGAACTGGGCATCACGAGGGCCGACATCGGGTTCTGGTGCTCGGGGTCCTCGGATTACCTTGCTGGACGGGCATTCTCGTTTATCTCGGCGATCGACTCTATCGGCGCCGTCCCGCCGATCAACGAGTCGCACGTGGAGATGGACGGCGCCTGGGCGCTCTACGAGGCCTACATCAAGGTGTTGACCGGGGAGGTCGACACCGCGTTGGCGTACGGGTTCGGCAAGTCGTCGGCCGGGGTGCTGCGCCGGATACTGGCCCTGCAGACCGATCCGTACACCGTCGCTCCGCTCTGGCCCGACTCGGTGTCGGTCGCCGCACTGCAGGCCCGCCTGGGGCTGGACGCCGGTGTGTGGACAGCCGAGCAGATGGCCCGGGTGGCCCTGGAGTCGTTCGCCTGCGCCCAGCGGGTGGACTCCGTGGAGTCCAGCGACAACCTCGACGAGCTGCTGGATCGCCCGTTCTTCGCCGACCCGCTGCGCCGGCACGACATCGCCCCGATCACCGACGGAGCGGCCGCTGTTGTGCTGGCCGCCGGCGGCCGCGCCCGGGAGCTGTGCGAAAATCCAGCGTGGATCACCGGTTTCGAGCACCGCATCGAATCCCCGGTGCTGGGCAGCCGGGATCTGACTCAGTCTCCGTCGACGAGGGCGATCACCCGGCTGGCCACCGGTGACGATATCCCCGCAGTCGACGTCGCCGAGATCCACGCACCCTTCACCCACCAGCAGTTGCTGCTCACCGAGGCGATGCGGTTGCCGTCGACGGTGACGCTCAACCCGTCCGGCGGTGCACTGTCCGCCAATCCGATGTTTGTGGCCGGTCTGGAACGAATCGGCTTTGCCGCCCGGCACATCTTCTCCGGCTCGGCGCAGCGGGTGCTTGCGCATGCCACCAGTGGGCCTGCGCTGCAACAGAACCTGGTCGTTGTGATGGAAGGGCGAACCTGATGGCCAGGCTCGCCGCGGTTCTGGGTACCGGACAGACGCGCTATGTCGCCAAGCGACATGACGTTTCGATGAGCGGCCTGGTGCGGGAAGCCATCGACGGTGCTCTAGCCGACTCCGGTCTGGCCTTCACCGATATCGACGCCGTCGTGGTCGGAAAAGCACCCGATTTCTTCGAGGGTGTGATGATGCCCGAGCTGTTCATGGCCGACGCCATCGGAGCCACCGGCAAGCCGCTGATCCGGGTCCACACCGCGGGTTCGGTGGGTGGGTCCACCGCCGTGGTGGCTGCCGGCCTGGTGCAGTCGGGCAGATACCGTCGGGTGCTGGCGATGGCATGGGAGAAACAGTCGGAATCGAACGCCATGTGGGCACTCTCGATTCCGGTGCCGTTCACCAAGCCGGTGGGAGCCGGCGCAGGTGGATACTTCGCGCCACACGTGCGCGCCTACATCCGCCGCTCCGGCGCACCGCCTCACATCGGGGCATTGGTGGCGGTCAAGGACCGGCTCAACGGTGCCCGCAACCCGCTGGCGCACCTGCAGCAGCCCGACATCACGATAGAGAAGGTGATGTCGTCGCAGATGCTGTGGGACCCCATCCGCTTCGACGAAACGTGCCCGTCGTCGGACGGCGCTTGCGCGGTGGTGATCGGCGACGAACAGGCCGCCGATGCGCGGGTGACAGGCGGTGATCCGGTGGCGTGGATCCACGCCACCGCACTGCGCACCGAGCCGCTGGCCTACTCCGGCCGCGACCAGGTCAACCCGCAGGCGGGTCGCGACGCCGCCACTGCGCTGTGGCAGGCGGCCGGTATCACCAGCCCGATCGACGAGATCGACGTGGCCGAGATCTATGTGCCGTTCTCCTGGTTCGAGCCGATGTGGCTGGAGAACCTGGGCTTTGCGCGCGAGGGCGAGGGCTGGAAGCTCACCGAGGCCGGCGAGACCGCGATCGGCGGCCGGCTCCCGGTGAACCCCTCCGGTGGCGTGCTGTCGAGCAACCCGATCGGCGCCTCCGGAATGATCCGATTCGCCGAAGCCGCGATACAGGTGATGGGCAAGGCCGGCGCACACCAGGTTTCGGGTGCGCGCAAGGCCCTGGGCCACGCCTACGGCGGCGGTTCACAGTACTACTCGATGTGGGTGGTAGGTAGCGAGAAACCGGCTGACAAACCGAGGAGCAGTTCATGAAACCCGATCACCCGGCTCATGTAGCCGGACAACGCTCGCGCGATGCGGTCCAGGCCCGCAACAAGGACGCCTGGCTGGCGGTGTTCGCCGACGATGCAGTCGTCGAAGACCCGATCGGGCCATCGCACTTCGATCCCGACGGCAAAGGTCACCACGGCCGCGACGCCATCTCGGCGTTCTGGGACAAGGCGATCGCTCCGACCGACAGGATCGAGTTCAACTTCGTCGACAGCTTCTGCTGCGGCA
>NZ_JBYCKY010000219.1:0-8532 GCF_057473605.1 Mycobacterium sp. TH-M82
CTCATCGCTTCGCTCTGCATCGTCGCCGGCGGCGTCTCAACGCCGCTCCTCCTCATCGCTTCGCTCTGCATCGTCGCCGGCGGCGTCTCAACGCTACAGACTCGCGTGTCCGCCAGAGGACCCGTGACCGCCGTCGCCACGGGTTGTGCCCGTCAGCCCAGCCTCGTCGAACGAAGTCACCTCGACCAGCCCGGGAAGTTCGACGCGCTGCACCAGCAGCTGGGCGATCCGGTCGCCGCGATGCACGGTAATCGCCGTAGCGGGGTCGAGGTTTATCAACGCAACCTTGATCTCGCCGCGATAGCCCGCGTCGATCGTACCGGGACTGTTGACGATCGAAAGCCCCACCCGCGCAGCCAAACCGGAGCGGGGGTGTACCAGGCCCACCATGCCGAAGGGAACAGCCACTGCGACGCCGGTCGGCACCAGGGCACGCCGGCCCGGTGCGAGTTCGACATCGACGGCGCTGTAGAGATCGACGCCGGCATCGCCGTCATGGGCACGGCTCGGCAGCGGCAGCCCGCGATCCAGACGAACAACCGTCAGACTGGTCGACACGAGCCAGAAGACTACCCTCAACCGGGTGTCGGGATCGCGCACAAGCTCGCGGCCGTCGCAGAACGTGCGGTATCGCGAGCGACTGCGAGTGCCGTGGTGGTGGTGGCCGCTGGGTCTGGCGGCAGCGGCACTGATCGCCTACGAAGTCGTTCTCGGCGTGCGCGGCCTGCCTGACTGGCTACCGTTCACAGCGCTGTTCGCGGTGACCGCGGTTGTGCTGCTGTGGTTGGGACGCGTGGAGGTGCGGGTCACGGACAGTGACGGCACGGCCGACCGTGACGGCCAGAACGGCCGGGTCGAGTTGTGGGTGGGTGAGGCGCATCTGCCCGTCAGTGTGATCGCCCGCTGCGCCGAGGTCGGACGTTCGGCGAAGTCGGCGGCACTGGGTCGCCAACTCGATCCGGCGGCGTATGTGGTGCACAGGGGCTGGGTGGGGCCCATGGTGTTGCTTGTCCTCGACGATCCAGACGATCCGACCCCGTACTGGCTGGTGAGTTGTCGCCACCCGCAGCGGGTGCTGTCGGCGTTAAGGGACTGAACGACCCTGGGCGTCTGCAGGTAGCTCAGGCCGCGCAGTCGGTACAGATCATCACGCCGTTCTTCTCGCTGGCCAACCGACTGCGGTGCTGCACCAAAAAGCAACAAGAGCAAGTGAATTCATCGGCCTGCTTGGGAACGACACGGACGGACAACTCCTCACCGGACAGGTCGGCGCCGGGCAGCTCGAAGGATTCGGCGGATTCAGATTCATCGACGTCAACCACCGCCGCCTGCGCTTCGTTGCGTCGCGCCTTGAGCTCGTCAAGCGAGTCCTCCGACACTTCGTCAGCATCGGCTCGTCGTGGAGCGTCATAGTCGGTCGGCATCGCCTCTCCCCTCCGTCTCCTGATAAGGCCCTCGTAATCCAGCAAGCAAGAGGCTTTGTATCAGCGTCGAACGCATCTACCAAATGATTCGTGCCCGTATTTCGACCTATTCAACTATGATTTACATCACACTTCATCCCCGGACCATGGTCGTCTGCGGAAACGGCGCCCTTGAGAAGCCTCTAGAGTGCGTATGTGGTCGCGCAAATCACCAAGGGCACCGCGTTCGACAAGCACGGACGGCCCTTCCGGCGGCGGAACACCCGGCCCGCTGTCTATGTTCTGGCGTTGCTGGTGTTGGTCACCAGCGTGATATGGGCGGTTGCGCTCACCCGCTCCACCGATATCCACGAAGTCGCAACATGCAATCCACCGCCGACGCCCGGCGAGCCGGGTCAACCCGGACTGGGGACGCAGGTGGCGCGGGCCACGATGGCCGGCGTCACCCCGGCCAAGTTGGCCGAGACCAAGATCCACGTCCTCAACGCCAGCGGACGGTCCGGTCAGGCCGCCGACGTGGCCGGGGCACTACGGGACCTGGGCTTCGCGCAACCCACCGCCGCCAATGACCCGGTCTATGTCCACACCCGACTGGACTGCGCGGGCCAGATCCGCTTCGGCACGGCCGGTCAGGCCACTGCAGCCGCGGTGTGGCTGGTGGCGCCATGCACCGAATTGTTCCGCGATGACCGCACCGACGACACCGTCGACCTCGCCGTCGGAACAGACTTCACCACCTTGACGCAGAGCGACGACATCAACACGGCGCTTGCCGGCCTGCGTCCGGACTCCAGCGGGCCGCCCGATCCCACGCTGCTGACCAAGATCCACGCCGGCACCTGCTGACCGGGTCGGGGCTTCACTCCGGGATCGGCGCCATGCCACCGAATTGCTCCAACACGGCGATCAGCTCATCGGCGATGCCGGGCGCGGCGGCGGACGGTCACCGGCACCGCCGGCCGGGTGCGCCAAGTCTGCCAGCAACACCCGCGCCCCGGTCTCGGTAGCGATCAACGCCCCGGTCGCACAATCCCACACCTTCAGCGAGCGCTTCGGCCACCGAGTGCAGCTGACCGGGGGGCGTCAGTGTCGAGTGTCGTCACGAACCAATCGCCACACAACCGCCGCGGCGGCAGGCCACCACCCGTTCGCCGGACTAGGGTGTGGGCGAACATCCGTTCCGCCGAGGAGGCCGAATGACCGGTACCGACCCAGTCGCCGGCGCGCGCGACGTCGACGCCGCCGGCGCGTCACCGCAGCGACGTGGTTTCGGCGTCGACGTCGGAGGCAGCGGTATCAAGGGCGGAATAGTCGACCTCGAAACCGGGCAACTGATCGGCGACCGCTATAAGCTGGCCACCCCGCAACCGGCCACTCCTTCCGAGGTCGCCAAAACCATCGCCGCTGTGGTCGGCGAGTTCGACTGGACCGGTCCGCTGGGGGTGACCTATCCCGGCGTCGTCACCGAGGGCGTCGCCCAGACCGCGGCCAACGTGGACAAGTCGTGGATCGGTGTCAACGCGCGCGAGACGATCGCCGCCGAACTCGACGGCCAAGATGTCGTCATCCTCAACGACGCCGACGCGGCCGGGCTGGCCGAAGTGCGGTACGGGGCCGGCAAGGACCACTCCGGGGTGGTCGTGCTGCTCACCTTCGGCACCGGGATCGGCTCGGCCCTCATCCACAACGGAAAGCTGCTGCCCAACACCGAGTTGGGCCATCTGGAGGTGCACGGCAAGGAAGCCGAGCACCGTGCCGCCTCGTCGGTCAGGGACAAACACGGCTGGAGCTACGAAAAGTGGACCAAACAGGTGACCAAGGTGCTGGTGGCCATCGAGAACGCGTTCTGGCCGGACTTGTTTATCGCCGGTGGCGGGATCAGCCGGAAATCTGACAAGTGGGTGCCGCTACTGGGAAACCGGACGCCGGTGGTCCCCGCGGCGCTGCAGAACACCGCGGGGATCGCGGGTGCGGCAATGGCTGCCACCACCGATGTCACCCGCTGAACTTCCGCCCGCTAAGCGGTGCAGCCCCCGCGCTGCCGTTACCGCTGTCGTTGCTGTCGTTGCTGTCGTTACAATGGGCCGCGGCGGCCGCCTAACCGATAGCGGCGACTATCCCAGCTGATATCCAACTGATATTAGAGCCGACATCCGACATACCCAACACTTTCGGTTGCGCATGGCCCGGCACACCGAGAGTCGATCCGAGCGAAGGGACGGACGTGGCAGCGACCAAGGCAAAGCCGACGACCGACAAGCCGACGAAACGCACCGCCACCAAAACGCCCGCCAAGCCCGCCGTCCGGACGCCCGCGAAACGCTCGGTCAACAGGTCCGTGAACCGCGCGGCCCCGGCCAAGAAGGCCACCGGGAGCAAGGTGCGGTCCACCACCGGGCATGCCGCGACCCAGCGCGGCACGGCCACCGCCACCGCCACCGCCAATGCCGAGGCAGCTAAGGCCGGCACACCCAAAACCACCGCCGCCAAGATCCGCAACACAAAAACCACCGCACCCAAGACCCGGGCGGCCAAGCTCACCGCCGCCAAGACTCGCGCGCCAAAGGCCCGCACGCCCAAAACGACCGCACCCAAGACCGGCGCAACCAGGACCGGCGCGCGGAAAGAGAGCGCCACCAAGGACAGCGTGACCGCCCCGGCCGCCCCGACCACCCCGACCAAGGGCCGCGCCCGTAAGAGCACGGCGGGCAACAGCGAAACCAAGTCACGATCCACCACCGGCACCGCGAAAAAGGCAACCACCAGCAAGGACCGGAGCCGCGACATCCCCGAGGCCACAGTCGTCGCTGATCTCGATCCCACGACCGACAGCCTGGACACCGACTCCGAGTTCGAAGCCGAGCCCGGCGACGACGACATCGCCGTTGCCGAGAAAGCCGAGGTGGCCGAGGTAGGAGACACCGACCTGATCCTCCACGACCTCGAGGGGGACGCCGACAGCGGCGATGCCGGTCACGACGGAGATGCCGACATGGACACCGCCCCGGCGACGCCCGCTACTCCAGTTGAGGGGAATGCCGTCAGCGAGGATGACGACGAGATTCCCGAGCCCACCGAAAAGGACAAGGCATCCGGTGATTTCGTCTGGGACGAGGAGGAATCCGAGGCACTGCGGCAGGCCCGCAAGGATGCCGAACTCACCGCCTCGGCGGACTCGGTGCGCGCCTACCTCAAACAGATCGGCAAGGTGGCCCTGCTCAATGCCGAAGAAGAGGTCGAGCTGGCCAAGCGGATCGAAGCGGGCCTGTACGCCACCCAGAAAATGACCGAATACACCCAGATGGGCGAGAAGCTGGCGGTCGCATACCGGCGCGACATGGTCTGGATCTGCCGTGACGGCGATCGCGCCAAGAACCACCTCCTGGAGGCGAACCTGCGGTTGGTGGTGTCGCTGGCGAAACGCTACACCGGCCGCGGGATGGCGTTTTTGGACCTGATCCAGGAGGGCAACCTGGGCTTGATCCGCGCGGTGGAGAAGTTCGACTACACCAAGGGTTACAAGTTCTCCACCTACGCCACCTGGTGGATCCGGCAAGCTATCACCCGGGCGATGGCCGACCAGGCCCGCACCATCCGCATCCCGGTGCACATGGTCGAGGTGATCAACAAGCTGGGCCGCATCCAGCGCGAGCTGCTGCAGGATCTGGGCCGCGAGCCCACCCCCGAAGAGCTGGCCACGGAGATGGACATCACCCCGGAGAAGGTGCAGGAGATCCAACAGTACGCCCGCGAGCCGATCTCGCTGGACCAGACCATCGGCGACGAAGGCGATTCGCAGCTCGGCGATTTCATCGAAGACTCCGAAGCGGTGGTGGCCGTCGACGCGGTGAGCTTCACCTTGCTGCAGGACCAGCTGCAGTCGGTGTTGGAGACGCTGTCGGAGCGCGAAGCCGGCGTGGTTCGGCTGCGATTCGGACTCACCGACGGCCAGCCCCGCACGCTGGACGAGATCGGCCAGGTCTACGGCGTCACCCGCGAACGCATCCGCCAGATCGAGTCGAAGACGATGTCGAAGCTGCGCCATCCCAGCCGCTCCCAGGTGCTGCGAGACTACCTCGATTAAGCGACACTCCCGATTGCTTGGTGGATTGAGGTCAGCTACAACGACGAGGATCGCCTTCACACCGTGGGGGTGAAGGGAATGCCGTTACCTGCCGAGGGCGAGACCTTGTCCGAGGCGTTCGATGATCTCGTCGATGAGATCATCGACTACAACGAAGAATGGGTTGAACGACTCCGATTCTCCCCCAACCATGAGGGCAACGTGCCACTCGTCTATCTCGCGCAGACTATGCCTGGCGACGATGATCTTCATGCTTGGCTAATGGCGCAGGCCGGTGCATAGCTGGCCGGTTGCGACGTACAAGGACCATGAGCGATTTTGCGTCGTGGAGGGCTGGACGTGAAGACAAACGTAGACCGCCGCGGTGATGCGCCAAAGTTGCGCCCCTGATAGTGGTGTAACTGTGGAACCGCGCCGCTGCCCCGAAGGTGAGACCCGACACAGCAACGGCGGGGAACAACCACGTACGCCCGGGCGTCTGAGACACTTGGACGATACGCGAGAAACGGAGGACCTATGAACGCGACGCTGACCAGTCCGGAGCTGACCAGGGCTGATCGGTGTGATCGGTGTGGTGCCGCGGCCCGGGTGCGTGCGACGCTACCATCGGGAGCCGATCTGTTGTTCTGCCAGCACCACGCTAACGAGCATGAGGCGAAACTGATCGAGCTGGCCGCGGTGCTCCAGGTCAGCGCGCCGCTCGAGCCCTAAGGAAGCGGCATACCCGACTCGCCCGCCGGCAGTCTGGCAGGGCCGTCGCTGGTCGGGAATGCTGGACCGGTCATGAGCGAGGAAACCCCGAAGCCGTCCCGACACCACCTCTGGCGTATCACTCGCCGAGCATTGACGAAGAGCTGGGACGACTCCATCTTCTCCGAGTCGGCGCAGGCGGGTTTCTGGTCGGTGCTGTCGTTGCCGCCGCTGCTGCTCGGGATGCTGGGCAGCCTGTCATATATCGCGCCGCTGTTCGGACCGGACACCCTGCCGATCATTCAAAACCGGCTGATCGGCGCGGCAAGCACGTTCTTCTCGAAAAGTGTCGTGAACGAGATCATCGAACCGACGATCCGGGACATCGTGGCGAACGCCCGCGGCGAGGTGGTATCGATTGGTTTCGTCATCTCGCTGTGGGCGGGCTCATCGGCGGTGTCGGCGTTCGTCGATTCCGTGGTCGAGGCGCACGATCAGACGCCGCTGCGCCACCCGGTGCGCCAGCGGCTCTTCGCGCTGCTGCTCTACGTCGTGATGCTGGTGGCGGCGATCATGATGGCACCCGTGGTAGCGCTGGGACCCCGCAAGGTCGCCGACCATCTCCCGCACAGCTGGGCCGACCTGCTGCCATTCGGCTATTACCCCATGCTGGCGCTCGGTCTGCTGCTGGGGATCACCTTCCTCTACCGTGCGTCGTTGCCCAGGCCCCTTCCGTCGCATCGACTCGTCGTCGGAGCGTTGCTGGCCACCACGGTGTTCGTCGTCGCCGCCTGGGGCCTGCGGGTCTATCTGCGCTATATCACCAGCACCGGCTACACCTACGGCGCGTTGGCCACGCCCATCGCGTTTTTGTTGTTCGCCTTCTTCGGCGGATTCGCCATCATGCTGGGCGCCGAACTCAACGCTGCGGTCGAAGAAGAGTGGCCAGCGCCGGCCCCCCACGCCCACCGGCTGCGACGCTGGCTGCGGTCACCCAGGAAATACCGGGAGCAGATCAGCCCTTCTTGAGCTTCTCGTAGATCCGCTTGCAATCCGGGCAGACCGGCGACCCCGGCTTGGCGGCCTTGGTCACCGGAAACACCTCGCCGCACAGCGCCACGACGTGGGTGCCCAGCACCGCGCTTTCGGCGATCTTGTCCTTCTTGACGTAGTGAAAATACTTCGGTGCATCGCCGCCGGTCCCGTCGTCGACGCGTTCGTCGGTGTCAGGGCGCTCGATCGTGTCGGTCCGCATGCCCCATATTGTGCCGTGAAGTCGATCCTTGGGAAAACCTGCTGCGCAGGTGGGCACCAGGTGTGCCACAGTGGAGTGATGAAGCACGGCTCGGAGCTGGGTTTCGACGATGACGGTCGGCCGGTGCTGATCACCGCTGCGGCGCCCGCATATGAGGTGCAGCACCGCGAGCGGGTGCGCAAATACCTGACGCTGATGGCGTTTCGCATTCCGGCGCTGGTCTTCGCGGCGATCGCCTACGGCCTGTGGCACAACGGCTTGATCTCGCTGGCGATCGTGGCGGCATCGGTGCCGCTGCCGTGGATGGCGGTGCTGATCGCCAACGACCGGCCACCGCGGCGCGCCGACGAACCACGCCGGTTCGACGGTGAGCGACGGCGTACCCCCCTCTTCCCGACGGCTCGACGCCTTGCCCTGGAGCACAAGAGGTCCGGCCCGAGATCCACTACCCCCCACGCGCCGCCGAATACCACTGGTTCTTAATACATTCTCACGATCACCGGCGCATTTCCGCACCTCAACCTGCGTGAAGTAGCCGTCAAGTGGGAACTCTGGACTCGTGTCGCGCGTTGTCAGCGGTAGCAGTTCGAGTAGGACATGGGAGGTCACCATGGCGAGTGTCACCATCAGCCGGATCGACGGGGATCTGGATGCTCAAAGCCCCGCCGCGGACTTGGTGCGCGTTTATCTCAACGGCATCGGCAAGACGGCGTTGCTCAACGCCGCCGACGAGGTGGAATTGGCGAAGCGCATCGAAGTCGGTCTTTACGCCCAGCATCTGCTCGACACCCGCAAGCGCTTCGGCGAGAAGCGGCGCCGCGAGCTGGCAGGGGTGGTACGCGACGGCCAGGCCGCACGGCGGCATCTGCTGGAGGCCAACCTGCGATTAGTGGTGTCGTTGGCCAAGCGCTACACCGGTCGGGGTATGCCACTGCTCGACCTCATTCAGGAGGGTAACCTGGGCCTGATCCGCGCGATGGAGAAGTTCGATTACGCAAAGGGATTCAAGTTCTCCACCTACGCCACCTGGTGGATTCGCCAGGCCATCACCCGCGGCATGGCCGACCAGAGCCGCACCA
>NZ_JBYCKY010000220.1:0-3187 GCF_057473605.1 Mycobacterium sp. TH-M82
GGTCGGCCAGGACATCGATGGGGTAGCGCGGGAAGTCGGCGAAGCCGTCGTATTCGAGGGTGTAGATGTCGGTCGGAAAGGAGTTGGCGGGGGTCGCGCCGGAGTACGCGATACCCTCACTGGGCAGGTTCAAACCGTCGAAGCGCTCGGATAACCCGCCGTTGGGCGCGTTGGGGTCACCGACCAGCACAAACTGCAGGCCAGCGTCCGATTCCGGCGTGCCGGACGGGTCGAGTTGCTGCATGACCAGGCCGGAAATCGTGGAACTCTGCGACCAGCCGAACACGGTTGAAGTGTCTCCGGCTGCGGTGTTGCTGGCGATCGCGTTGTCCAGGATGAGCATGCCCTGGCCCACCGAGGTGCTCTCCTGCGGAAAGCCGGCGAGCGGACCAGTCGTGGCGTTGGGATAGTTTTCGGAAAAGGGCACGGAGAGGACCGGATACTCGGGTGTGAACAGGCCGTTGGCATAGGGATCGGGATATGTGGTGTCGGGGAAATTGGGGTGGATGTAGAGCTCATTAGCATCTTGGACATATTCGGATCCGGGGATCGGTACCCCGCTGGGACCTACGACCAATCCGATGGTGGTCGAGTCGGTGCCTGCGACGACGTCCCCCGTCTCCCCGTACGCGAAGGCCGAATTCATCATCGCGGTCAGCGACAAGACCCCGGCACCGGCAGTCGTCACCAGCCCTAAACCCAACCAACGAAGCTTACGGCCTAACATTTGACCTGCGACCTCCTAACCTCGCACCGAGCGTTCTCTGCGGTTGTCGACCTCCGGGTAATCCGGCTGCCCCGACACGGTGCGCCTCGACATGGCTCTGCCCCGGGCCATCGCTTTGAACGTGTCGATGACGCGTTCGGATGCGAACGGCTGGTACCCCTCGATCATGTTGCAGAACGCCAACCCAGTCACCAGCGAGAAGACCAGGTGCAACCCGTTTCCGGCGTCGCCGTCACTGGTGTGGTCACCAAGGAAGTAGTCGGCATACATCTCCCGGCTTGTCCGGAGGAACTCACGGTCCACCGCCACGAGCGGATCCGCCAGTTCGGCATCAGTGCGGGCCGCGACCCACAGCTCGACGAATGCGGTGAACGTCGGACCGGTCCACATTGACCAGAGCAGGTCGAGCGTGGCGTCCAGCTTGTCATCGGCAGCATCCACCTTGGCCATGGCTTGGCGGTACTCCGCGGTGCGACGCTCAAATGCATGTCCGATCGCGGCCGAAAGCAGGTCGGTCTTGGTGGGGAAATGGTGCAGCAGCGCCCCCAGCGAAACCTCGGCTCGATGGGCGACTGCGGTCACCGTGGTGGCCTTGTAGCCGGATTCAACGAGTAAATCCAATGTGGCATCCAACAGGGCGGCCTTGGTCTTGCTACTCCGCTGAGCTTGGGTCCGGCGGGTACGCATGTGCTTCATGTCAACGATCATGCGTGCCTCACCGGTGCACTGCGATCAGGTTGACACAAGTATTGGTGCCTACCGCCGCGGAAGCGAGGGCCGGTGAACGCCATGTCAGCACATCGGCAGCATAGGAGATTTACAAGAAACCGTCAAGGTTTACGGTTTTGTCACGGGCGAAGCGACCCGACCAGCATCGCCGCGCATTGCCGGTGACTGCATCGTCGGGGCAAGGATGCCTTTTCACGATTTTCCAGAGTATTTTCAGGCTAACTCCAGGACACAGTCGTCGGCACCCAGCATGCTTGCAGGTGGTCATCGACCATTCCGGTGGCCTGCATCAGTGCATAGGCGGTGGTCGGGCCGGTGAACCGGAAGCCGCGGCGTCTCAACTCACGCGCCATGGCCTTCGACTCCGTGGTGGCCGACGGAATTTCGGACGGATCAGCCGGCCTTTTCGGCCGCCGCGGCGGGGCGAACGACCAGAGCAGCTCCGCCAAGTTCTTCGATCCAATGTCTGCGGCTGCCCGTGCGTTGAAGATGGTCGCCTCGATCTTGCCCCTGTTGCGCACGATGCCCGGATCGGCCAGCAGCCGGGCCACGTCGGCGTCGGCGTAGCGGGCGACCGTCTCGATGTCGAAACCGGAGAATGCGCGCCGGAAGTTCTCCCGCTTGCGCAGGATCACCAGCCACGACAATCCGCTTTGGAAGGCCTCCAGGCTGATGCGCTCGAACAACGCCACCCCGTCATGCACCGGGCGGCCCCACTCGTAGTCGTGATAGTCGCGGTACAGCGCTGAGCCGGTCCCTTGGGTCTCAGCCCATCCGCAGCGAACCAGGCCGTCATCGCAGACAGCCGTCACATGCGCCCCGGCGAGTCCTGTGCGACCTGTACTGCGGCGAGTTGGCTGCGTAACCGATCCAGCTCATGGCCGAGCCGGTCGAGCACCCAGTCGACCTCGCTGGCCTTGTAGCCGCGCAGCACCTGGGTGAACTTGACCGCGTCGACATCGGCGCCGGTGACCCCCGACGCGGGCAGCATGGTCGCCGTGGTTGCCCGCGGCAGCGGCGGCAACTGCTCACCACGACCGAACAGCAACCCGGCCACCCCGAAGAGCAACAGCGCAATGAGGATCAACACCACCAGATACAGCAGCACCAATGTCACGCCATCGATAGTGCCGCATCGGCCGCGGGTCAGCGTGGCCGCACGGTATTCATCGGCGGACGGTCGATCAGCGACACCGGCGCGATGCGCGGCAGGTAACCGTCGCCGTCGGCGAAGAACTGGGTGAGCCCCACCCCGGAGTCACCGATGCCACATCGGGACAGCAGGGTGGCGACAACCTGCCGGCTCATCGCCCCGAGCTCGGCCAGCGACCGGTTGCGGTGCGCCCGCACCCCCAGGTTGACCTGCGCGATGGCGTCCAGCCCCAGGCGGTCGTAGGTGTCGACCAGCAGACCGATTTCCACCCCGTAGCCCGGCGCGAACGGCACCGAGGTCAACAACTCGCGAGTGCCGGCGTACTCCCCGCCCAGCGGCTGCAGCACACCGCTCAACTCGGGCCGCAGCGCGGCCAGCAGCGGGCGCGCCACCAATTCGGTGACCCGTCCGCCGCCGTTGGCCTCCTCGGCCCCGTCGAGCTTCAATGGACGGCGATAGAAGCCCTTGACCAGGTGAACGCCGTCGCCGGTGAGCAGCGGCCCGACCAGCTTCGGCACGAACATCGGGTCCGGGTCGATCAGGTCGGAGTCCACGAACACCACGATGTCGCCGCTGGT
>NZ_JBYCKY010000221.1:0-10206 GCF_057473605.1 Mycobacterium sp. TH-M82
CGCGCCTACTGGGAGGACTGGGCGGACGACGTTGCCGACATCTCCGCTGCGCTGATCACGCGGATAACGGCGATCCTCGACAACGGGGACAAGAAAGTCGTCAAAGAGTTCGAGCGCTTCCTGAAGGGATTGCGCGACAACCTCAATGACGCCATCACCGAAGCCGACGCGGTGGGCATGTTGGCGCAGCATCTCATCACCAAGCCGGTGTTCGATGCGTTGTTCTCCGAACACGACTTCGCTTCGCGTAACCCGGTATCGCGGACCATGCAGCGGATGGTGGACACACTCGGTGGCAGCGGTCTGGAATCAGAAACCAGCGACCTGGAGAAGTTCTACGACTCGGTTCGCATCCGCGCCTCCGAGGTCACCAGCGCCGAGGGCAAGCAGCAAGTCATCGCAGACCTCTATGAACGATTCTTCAAGATCGGATTCGCCAAACAGGCTGAGGCGCTGGGCATCGTCTACACCCCTGTGCAGGTTGTGGATTGGATTTTGCACGCCGCTGACACCGTGTCACGCGAACACTTCGGCAAGGGGCTGACCGATGAGAATGTGCACGTCATCGACCCGTTCGTCGGCACGGGAACGTTTCTGACTCGTTTGATGCAGACGGGTTTGGTCACGCCGAAAGACCTTGCCCGCAAGTACGGCACTGAGCTGCACGCCAACGAGATCATGCTGCTCGCCTACTACATCGCGGCGGTGAACATCGAGTCCACCTACCACGCCCTGATGGGCAAAACCGCAGCCGACGACTACGAGCCGTTCCCCGGCATCGTCCTTGCCGACACCTTCCAGATTCACGAGTCCGACGACACCATGGACAACGAGATGTTCCCGCAGAACAACAAGCGCATCGCCACGCAGTTGAGCACCAAAATTGATGTGATCGTGGCGAATCCCCCGTACTCGGTCGGGCAAGGCAGCGCCAACGACAACAACGCCAACATCAAATACCCCAGCCTCGACAAATGGATTGAAAACACCTACGTCAAACGCTCGACCGCAACCAACAAGAACAGCCTCTATGACTCCTACATCCGCGCGTTCCGTTGGGCGACCAACCGAATCGGCGATCAGGGCATCGTCGCGTTCGTGTCCAACGGCGGCTGGCTCAACAGCAACACCGCCGATGGGATGCGGTTATCCCTCGCCAACGACTACTCCCACATCTACGTCTACAACCTGCGCGGCAACATGCGAAGCCCCAACTGGAGAAACGAGGGCGGTCAGATTTTTGGTGCGGGCTCACAAGCAACCATCGCCATCTTCGTCGGGGTCAAAGACCCAACATCGAACGCGCCGTGCACCCTTCACTACCGTGACATCGGTGACTACCTGTCCCGCGACGACAAACTCCGCATTCTCGACACCGACGACCTCAACGCCGTGGGCTGGCAGACCATCACGCCGAACAAGCACGGCGACTGGATCAACCAGCGCGACGAAAACTACGGCACCTACCCTGCCATCGGAGACAAGAAGGCGAAAACCGGGCAGACCGTCGTGTTCCAGACGTTCTCTGCCGGGCTTCAGACCAACCGCGACGCCTGGGTGTACAGCTACTCCGCCGCGACGGTGAAGAACTCCGTTCAGCGCCTCATCGACAACTACAACAGCCTCAAAGAACCTTTCCAGAACTACTGCAATGACCACGGCATCACCAAACGCGACGAAGCAGCCGTCACCCGATTCCTCGCCGCCACGCCAGGCGCATCGGACCCATCCCGCATCAAGTGGTCTAGAAGCTTGAGAACTCACCTCGCAAAGAACACCAATGTTCGCGTGTCAGAGAGCGGTTATCTGGTCGGAACCTATAGACCATTCGATACCGAGCACGTTTACTTCGACAAATACCTGAACCACGAGCGGTCGAAACTTCCGGCGATGTTCCCTACACCCAACCACCGCAACATCGGCTTCTACGCCATTGGCGTCGGTGGGACAGCAGAGTTCTCACTACTGGCAACACGAGAGCTTCCCGACGTACAAATGCTTGGGGCGGGGCAGAACGGTCAGTTCTTCCCGCGCTTCACTTACGAGAAGGTTGAAGCCGACGACGGGAAGTTGGACATCTCAACGGGCGGGGGCGAGGTCGATGAGTGGGGTTACCGCTGTATCGACAACATCACCGACGCCATCCACAACCTGTACCGCGCGGCGCTGGGCGACGACATCACCAAAGACGACATCTTCGAGTTCGTGTACGGGTTGCTGCACTCACCGAGTTACCGGACCGAGTACGCCGCCGACCTGAAAAAGATGCTGCCGCGTATCCCGACACCGAAGTCACGCGACGACTTTGACACGTTCGCCTCGGCGGGGCGGCAGCTTCTGGTTTTGCACGCCGACTACGAGACCGCCGCACCGTACTCGCTGGACGTGCAGATCAAGAACGGCGTCAACGAAACTGACCGTGAGACCTGGCGGGTCGAGAAGATGAAGTGGAAGTCGAAGACCGACCACACCGCGATCATCTACAACCCGAACGTCACCATCGCGGGCATCCCCGAGGATGCCGAACGCTACCTGCTCGGGTCGCGGTCGGCGCTGGGCTGGATCATCGACCGCTACCAAGTCCACACCGATAAGGACTCAGGCATCGTCAACAACCCCAACGACTGGTGCGACGAGCACGGCGACCCGACCTACATCGTGGACCTCATCAAGAAAGTCACGACCGTCGCGGTGGAGACCATGAGGATCGTGGACAGCCTGCCCTGACCACAACAGTCACCTGTCAGACGAGGTGCCATCCTGATGCCTCGCTCCCATTTCCGTAACCCGCTTCCACCCCTGTTAAGGAAACCCATCTTCTGCGCACGTTGACACGTCGTTAACAGCAAACCGCCAAACCCGGCAGACCAGCCTCGACGCACGCCGTGGCAATTGTGATGTGTAACTATTCGTGATAGCGTATAACCATGCTCAAGTTGACGACCCTGGACGAGGACACCCAAGCCCTCGCCGAACGGCTGGCTCAGGTCCATGAACAGGTGAATCACCACCGCGCGGCGTTCCGTTCGGCGTGGGATGAGCGCGCCGAAGTGGCACGAGAGCTTCATCGTGTTCGTGCATATCCATGCAGCCGGATCGCTCGGGAGCTAGGTGTGGTCGAGCGAACCGTCTGGAGTTGGCTGACGAAAGTGGAGAAGGAGTAGGGCGGGAAATGACCGCCCCCAAGCCCAACGCCGACGCGGGCAAGAAATTGCAGAGCCAACTCGGGGTCATCGACGTTGACTCTGAAGTGCTTCGCGCCGCCGCGCGGGAATTACAACAGCACGCCGAGTCGTTGCGTCCCAACGCGAGGGCAGCCATCACCCTCAGCGCGACCGCTGAACGGGAAGCGTCAGCGTTCACCGAAACTCACGATCCCGCCCCCATCTACCTCGGTGCGGTGTCCGGGGTGGAACGTGTTGGCGGGAAATTCAGCGAGCAAATCAACAAGCTCATCACACAGCTCAACAGCGACGCGGCGGCGCTCATGTGGATTGCCGAGAACCACGACACCACCGAGGACGAGAGCAAACAGTCCATGTCCAAGCTTCCGGTCCAATCAATCTAGGAGGGCACCCAAACTATGCCAAGTAGCAGTGGACAATTCGCGTTCCACACCGCGTCGGTGGCGTACGCTGACCTCGGGGACGGTTTGGGAACTGTCCGTTTCCAGCAGCTCGATGAGGGAAGCGGCAAGACGTTCGACGCTCTGAACGCCAAACTTGCGCAGTATCAGCAAGCCCTCCAGGGTTTGCAAACTGTGTGCCATGAGGTCAAACAGGCGTGCGACGTGCAACACGCGGCGGATGTTGAGTTCGCGAAATCCCCTAGTGTGCAAGAGATTCAACGCCTAGCAGACCACGCCCGCTCTCTTCCACAGGGCGAACAGCGGGCGCACACGGTTCAGGACGCGGCGGCGGCGAAAAAGCAGCACGACGAGGCGAAAGAACGCCACCGCCAGGCGACGGAACCCACGGAAGGTGCACTGGACGGGGTAGAGATGCCAGCCCTGCCGTCCTTCGGTGAAGGAGGTAGCGGAGGCACCAATGTTCCTCTGCCTTTGGTAATGCCCGACCTCACGCCCACGCCCGCACCCGACCCAGGCACTTCCCTGTCGGGCGCGGACGATGGCGGCACCGCGCTCAAGCCCATGCTTACTGGACAGCCCGCCATGCCACCGATGACGCAGCAGCCGATGATGGCACCGCCGCAGATGCCGCAGGGCGGCGGTGCGGGCGGCGGCTATCCCGCCATGCCGTCGATGGCCGGGGCGGGTTCGCCCCGCGACCGCAAGAAGGACGACGGCAAAGACCCGCTGGACGGCTTGAAGACCGACCTGTCGGGCGCAGGCGCTGACGGCGCGGCGGCGGGCGTTGCGGCGGGCGCAGCCCTCGACCGTGGCACGACCGCGCACGGTATGCACACCCGCGCGGATGTCTCGGGTATCAATCGCCCAGCCGTAGGCGGCGGAGCGGGTCAAGCGCCCCCATCACAGCCGCAGCAGGGCGGCATGATGGGGGGTCCGATGGGAAGCGGCGCGGGTGGTGCGGGCGGCGGCGGCAAGCCCAAGCCTCGCCCTGACATCAAGAGCGCGGACCCGAAGCAGCACGGGCACGATTCTGTGCGGGAGTCCGTGGAGGGCGGACTCCTTGGACGGGACACCGCCGAGGAGCCGAAGTTCGGCGACGATAACAGACCCCCGGAATGGAAATGACACGTTACGCCACAACGGCTCTCGCAGCGCTGGCGCTGGCGCTGTCTGGATGCGACCGCGCGGTGGACGGGCAGCCCGTCGCCGCGTCTGCGACGGCGAAGCACATGCAGACGGACGCTTCAAACGTCCCTGCCCCGCCTAGCACACCGGACACGCCTGTGGTGCACAACATCGGTGAGGAAGTGCAGTTCTTCATCGAGGACTTGAATCGGTTCTGGGGTATGTATGAAATCACTACTGGCGCTATGGCGAAAGAAGAAACTGCTCCATTCACGTGCCCACATGGAGAGCCTACGAAGGGCAACGCAGCCAATTGCGCTGGCGTTGTCCTATATGACGCTGAGGGCTTGGAAGCTGAGGCATCAGGTCACCGTTATGTCGTTGGTGAAGTCATCGCACATGAAGTAGGGCACACCGTCGAGGCGCAGCTCGGTCAGCACGACCGCAGCGTCTACGCGCACGAACTGGCGGCGGACTGTCTGTCCGGTATGTACGTAGCCGGTAAAGGCGTACCCCTTGCCGATGCGAGTCAGGACTTCACTCACACGGGCATGTACGCCTACGCCGGTGACGAAGCCCTGACGGCATTTCAGAAGGGCTACAACAACTTCAGCGATTCTGATATGAGCATCGCACACGTCAAGCGCTGCATCCCGAAGGAGCATTGACCGATGGCGAACCGTGAACGCGCGACGGGTGGGGCGCGACGCGGGAACTGGACGCCGCCGACCGTCAGCTCACGGCAGTCGGCTGACCGGCGCGCCCATTCCCGCCCTGTGCAAGCATACGAGCCCCGATACGGACCCCCGCTACGGACGGGCGATCAAACCCGCCCCTGTCGGCGACCATGTTCTTGTTCAAAAAGCTAGCTTCAACTCGGCGTTTTAGACTCCGCGAAGCCTCGCCCAGCGCTACGGACTGCGCCACGGACATTGCTACGGGTCTGCGCTAAGAAATGCATAACTGGGGGCTGATTGCCTGACGCAGCGGGTGTAGCGTTCCACTATCGCCGCGCCGTCGGGGTGCCGGTTCAGTCTGGTAGAGGTTGCGTGGTGTCATTCACAATCGTCGCTCCCGAGTCGGTAAACGGTGCCGCAGCGGATCTCTTATCTGTTCAGCAACGCTTGGAAGAAGCGTCTACTCAGGCTGGATCCTACATTGCCAGTATGGAGACGGCGGCTCACGATGAAGTGTCTGTCGCTGTTGCGGAGATATTCGGGACGCAGGGGTTTCAGTTTCAGTCTTTGATTGCTCACGCCGCTACGTTCCACGGTCAATTCATGCGGACCCTCACTTCGGGGTCGGCTGCCTACACGGCTGCCGAACACTCGGCGGCAACGACGCTGAATCCAGCTTCCGCGAATAGTGTGGTGTCGGAATTGATCAACGACGCTCAGCCGTTGGGGGTGTTCTCCCCGGTGAAGCTGCTGACGGGACGCTCGCTTTTTGTCAACGGCGCTGCCGGGGCGGCGGGTACTGGGCAGTCCGGTGCCCCGGGGGGCTGGTTGCTCGGCAACGGCGGCGCTGGCGGGTCGGGCACCCCCGGTATCACCGGCACCCCCTATAGCACCGGCACCCCCGGTGGTACCGGGGGTGCCGGTGGAGCGGCGGGTTTGTTGTGGGGTCGCGGTGGTGACGGCGGCATCGGTGGTGCCAGCACCACGTGGGGTGTGGCTGGCGGAGCCGGTGGGGTCGGTGGTCAGGGAAGTCTGCTGGAAGGCAGCGGGACCGGCGGTGCCGGGGGTCTGGGCGGGGCGGCGACTGCGGGCTTCAACGCTTCTGGCAGCCCCGGCGGCCCCGGCGGCGGGCTATTCTTCGGGGCTGGCGGGGCTGGCGGGGCTGGCGGGGCCGGGGGCACCGTCACCACCATCACCAGCACCACCTTCAACGATCCGTTGGGGGTGGCAGTCAACCCCGGCGGCGATGTGTACGTCACCAACCCGAGCAACGGCACGGTGTCGGTGATCAATCCGTCCACCAACACCGTCACCGGCTCACCCATCACCGTCGGCACCGGTCCGGGCGGGGTGGCGGTCAACCCCGGGCACGACGTGTATGTCACCAACTTCAACAGCGACACGGTGTCGGTGATCAACCCGTCCACCAACACCGTCACCGGCTCACCCATCTCCGTCGGCACCGGTCCGGACGGGGTGGCGGTCAACACGGTCACCGACGGGGATGTGTACGTCGCCAACGATCTCGGTAACACGGTGTCGGTGATCAACCCGTCCACCAACACCGTCTCCGCCACCATCAGCCTCGGCACCGGTCCGGGCGGGGTGGCGGTCAACCCCGGGCACGACGTGTATGTCACCAACTTCAACAGCGGCACGGTGTCGGTGATCAACCCGTCCACCAACACCGTCACCGGATCACCCATCACCGTCGGCACCCATCCGAACGGGGTGGCGGTCAACCTCGGGCACGACGTGTACGTCGCCAACCAGGGTAGCGGCACGGTGTCGGTGATCAACCCGTCCACCAACACCGTCACCGCCACCATCAGCGTCGGCACCGCTCCGAGCGGGGTGGCGGTCAACCCGGTCACCGGCGGGGATGTGTACGTCGCCAACAATGCCGGTAACACGGTGTCGGTGATCAACCCGTCCACCAACACCGTCACCGCCACCATCAGCGTCGGCATCGATCCGAGCGGGGTGGCGGTCAACCCGGTCACTGGCGACGTGTATGTCACCAACCAGGGTAGCGGCACGGTGTCGGTGATCAGCGGGTAGTGGTGTGCAGGAGGAGCTGCCCGCGTCGATGGTCAGCAACCCCAGTAGGAATGTCTGTGTCCTCGGGTCCGTCCGCGCCTACAACCACGACATTCTCTGACAAGGGTTGTGGTGCCGTGGGATTAAGACCGTGCCGCAGGCTTGTAGCAGGCGAATTACCACCACCGCGTAGGGGACGTAGACCCGCGCAGGTCAGGACGCACGCGAACGCCGCCGGGGGAGCGGCACGGGCGGCGGCGGCTCCCTGAGGTATTCATCGGTGTACGCCGGGTATGGCGGGAGGTCGTCGTCTTGCCAGGTGTCCGCCCAGTCAAGGTCAGGGTCAGGGTCAGGGTCAGGGTCAGGGTCAGGGTCGGGGTCAGGGTCAGGGTTCGGTGACCACCGCGCGGCGTCCGACCATGGGAACGGATCGTCGGATTCCAGGTCGGCGATGTCCGCCAGCAGGCGGTCAAGGTCAGTCCCGTACACGCCACAGCTCGCGGTGGTCATCGTCCGACGTATAGATGAACGGTTGCACGCTGCCATCCTCACGGTGCAGGTCGATCCGATATGAAAACCCGCCCGTGAATCCGTCGCCAGCGGTGGCGGCGAAATCGGCAACGGCGTGGTGCAGGGCGGCGGTAAGGGATTGGTCGGTCATGCCCGCCATCGTCCGTCGCGGCACCGACACCCCGCCAGGGGGCGATAGCCTCATTCCCCCATGACTGCCTACGAAGCAGTACGGTCCAGCGCACGGTACAAGGTGCTCCGACCGACCCCCAGCGTCCGCGCGACATCACCAACGCGGTGTCCAGCACCGACCAGCGTCCGTGCCTGAGCGAGTTGGTCGCAAGTGACCGCGTTCGGGCGACCGATCCTGACTCCCCGTGCCTTCGCCGCCGCCAATCCAGCCTCGGTTCGTTCACGGATTAGTTCTCGCTCGAATTGTGCCATCGCGCCGAACACGCTGAGGACCAGTCTGCCCGACGCTGAACCCGTGTCGATGCTCTCGGTCAGGCTCCGCAGGTGGACACCGCGCTGCGCCAGGTGCTCGACCAGCTCCAGGAGGTTCCGCAAGCTCCGCGCTAAGCGGTCCAACCGCCAGACAACCAAGGTGTCCCCGTTGCGTAAGTGTTCCAGGCAGCGGTCCAGCTCGGGGCGGCGCGCCACGGAACCACTCACGCCGTGATCGGTGAAGATGCGCTCGACCCCGACGCCGGTGAGCGCGTCCAGTTGCAGTCGCGGGTTCTGGTCGGTGGTCGAGACCCGGGCGTATCCGATCAGCATGTCAGGAGCGTCCCACAAGGCGCTGACAGCTCGGATAAGGGAATCCGATTGTGGGACAGGAAATCGGGACGCCACCGCCAGGTGCAACGTCGGCGCAACACCCTCGGACTGTGCAGTCCATGAACCCAACGGTTACGGGACAGCGAAATATCGTCATGTCAGTCTCACTCAGCCCGAAGCCGAACCACGAAGCCCTCAATCTCGATTTCCTGGTACACAGCGTGAGCCATGTGGACGAGGACGGCAGCCAGGCTGTCCCGTAGGTGCTCGCACACCCGTGTCGGGGTGATCACCGAAGTCGGTATGGAGCTTGCCGTCAGCTCCAGCGGACAACAGCGCCGTCACCAGCGGATGTGGCTCCTCTTCGGTGGAGCGATTCTGTGGCACGAACAGCGTGGCGACGTAGAACGAATGTTCGGGCAGCTCAAATACGCGGGGTTCGTCATCGTCGTCAAACCCAGTGATGTTCAGTCCACCCTCATCGAGGGTCTGCCGGTAGGCGGGGTTCAGCCCAAAGTTGCAGTAATACTGTTCGGTCACCCTGCTCGCGCCGTAGTATCGTGCGACCGCTGATCCTGGTTGCAGGTTGACAGGCATGGTTTTTCCCGCCAGCGAGCACGCCAGTTCTGAGATGAACAATCGAGAGCCGTACGGGTCGTAGTTGGCGTCCTGCGCGTCTTCAAAGCCGAGGACGTTACGGGCGTATTCGAGAATGATGTGCTGGCAACCGCCGCACGTACCCAAGGTCGGCACCGCGTTCTCCCGCCCGAAGCGCAGCGCGGCTAGCGCCCCAGCCATGTTGCGGTACGGACTGCCGGGTGCACACCACAACACATCAGCAGCGGTGACCGCACTCAGGTCCGCCTCCAACGGTTCAGTGCCCAGCCACGAGACCGAGACCTCCAGCCCAAGCACCATAGCGGAATGGCTTATCGCAAAATTCGTGGCGACGTGCGGAGCGAAGTCGCCATCGAATTCGCCGATCACCGCGACATTCAACCGATCCGACATTCACGTTCCCTTCCCGATACCACCGCTTCGCTCAATCCCTGACTCGACGGCTCAATTGTCGGCGACACCGCCGTAAGCAGGGTGCCATCGGGCAGAACGAGGGAACAGCAGGTCATCAGGCACGCTCAATCGTCCCCGTATGAGAAGCGGGACGAGGACGACGCTCGCAGGTCAGGTCATCGGGGTTCCAGATGTGCGTGGAACCCATCGCAGTCATGCCATCAGTGTGAGCAGCGGGTATCGCATTACGCCAGTCCGTGCGAGGGACGTGACATCTCCCGTGTCCTGGGTCGTCAACGAGTTTCTGAGAGTTGTGACATCTCGTGACATCCACGGGCGCTCAGTGAATCGGAATTAACCGACCTACTGAGCAAACCCGCAGGCTATGGCGGTGGCGGAGGGATTTGAACCCTCGGACGGTGTTAGCCGTCACACGCTTTCGAGGCGTGCTCCTTAGGCCGCTCGGACACGCCACCG